>CALDSM010000577.1 GCA_937923585.1 uncultured bacterium | reverse complement strand
AAAGCCCGCACGGCCGCCTGCTGAACGAGGGCAGCGCCGATGTGAACGGCTGTTCCGACTGCCACGGCGTGCATGACATCCGGGCCATTGCCGACCCGCTCTCCCACATCTCCAAGGCCAACCAGCCCAAGACCTGCGGCAAGTGCCACACCAATCCTAACATTGTCAAGAGCCACCTCATATCCGTGGCGAACCCCTCCGACAGCTACCTGAAGAGCGGCCACGCGCACGCCATCGCCACCGGCAACAAGGACGCGGCGGCCTGCACCAGCTGCCACGGCTCGCACGACCTGCTTCCCTCGGACGATCCCGCCTCGAAGGTGTACCGCAAGAACGTCTCCAAGACCTGCGGCGGATGCCATCCCAAGGAGCTTGGCGAATACGAGCGGAGCATCCACGGCAGGGCCATGGAGGGCGGAATCAAGGACGCGCCCACCTGCGCGGACTGCCACGGCGAGCACGACATTGAGGGCCCGAAGCTGCGCGAATCCAGGGTGAACGCGCGGCAGCAGGCCGTGGTCACCTGCACCAAGTGCCACGACAACGAGACGATCATGAGCCGCTACGGCGTGGTCACCGGCCGGCAGGCGAGCTACATGGACAGTTACCACGGCCTTGCGAGCGCCGGCGGGTCGGAGGTGGTCGCCACCTGCGCAAGCTGCCACGAAAACCACCTTATCCTGACCATGGACGACCCCGAGTCGTCGGTTCACAAGGACAATCTGACCAAGACCTGCGGCAAATGCCACGAGAATGCGACCGAGAATTTTGCGCAGGGCAAGGTGCACATCATGCCCACGGACCCCGGCCAGAAGGCGCTGGGGATTGTGCGCATCATCTACCTCCTGCTGATCGCGGCCGTCATCGGCGGCATGGTGTTCCACAATACGCTGTCAATGGCCCGCAAGGCGATGACGAAGTTTTGGGCCGAACTGGACGAGAAGGGCACCTACCGCCGCTTCACGCGCGGCATGACCACCGGCCACATGGTGCTCACGATTGCGTTTGTCGCCCTGTCCGTGTCCGGCTTCGCGCTGCGCTACCCCGATTCGTGGTGGGTGCAGCTGCTGTTCCACGGCGAGACCGGCCTGGCGGCCCGCGGCGTGGTACACCGCATCGCCGCGATTGTGCTTGTCGGCGTGGCGGTGGTGAACGCGTGCTTCCTCATCTTCACGGCCACGGGCCGCAGAGAGCTGCGGATGCTGATGATGGGCTTCGGCGACTTGCGCGACGTGTTCCAGAACATGCTGTATATGGTGGGCCTGCGCAGGCACCCGCCCAAGTTTGACCGCTACAGCTACATCGAGAAGTTCGAGTACTGGGGCATGTGGTGGGGCACGCTGCTCATGATCATCACGGGCTTCTGCATGTGGTTCGTGAACGTGTTTCTCCAGTACCTGCCGAAGGTGGCGCTGGACATCATCGCGCTGGTCCATTTCTACGAGGCGTGGCTGGCCGTACTCACGATTATCGTGTGGCACCTCTACTACATGATCTTCGACCCGCACACCTATCCGATGAACTGGTCCTGGATCACCGGGCGCATTACCGTCGAGGACTTCCGCGAGCGGCACCCGCTCGAATACCAGCGCGAAATGCTCAACACGGTGGAGATTGCCGACGACACCGACGAGCGCGGCAACGACGACGAGCCCCGCGCAGAAGTGTGAGGCTTGCGGCGGCCTACCGAACGTCCGCCGCGATGCTGCCGGCCAGTTCCTTTGCGTGGCGGATGCAGTCGTTAGCCGAGATGCCGAAGTAGCCGTTGCCCGTTCCGTACCGCAGGCGTCCCGCCTGCCCTGCGGTTGTGGTCGTCGCCAACGGTAAACAAGAATAAGGCGGGCGACCCGCCTGCGTTACGAAAGTCGGCTGGATGCCAAAAAACCAACCGTAAGCTGGTGCCATTCGCAGGCAGTCCTGTCTTCCCCATTTCTCGCGCAGCACACTTGCCCCGCTGCAGAATACCGGTCAGATCGCGCCCCTGTATTTTGCGCGCTTTCCGACCATTACCAGGTGGTGTATAATTTATAAAGACACTTGGAAAGCGGGACGAAATGTGACGTCCGCGTGCCGCGACAACCGAATCAAGAATTGCGGGTGCGCTTATGCCGGTGATTGCGCGGCTTTATGGAAGTGTCATCAAGATGTACTTCAGCCAGAGCGAACATGGAGTTCCGCATTTTCATGCAGTCTACGGCGAGTAGAATGGCGTGTTTGCCATCGAGAGCTTGATATGCTCGAAGGAGACCTGCCGGTGCGCGCACAGCGCCTTATCACGGACTGGGGCCGCCAGCATAAGGATGCGTTGCTCGACATGTGGAGGAATCAGTCATTCCGTCAACTGCCGGGACTGGAATGATCGCCATGGAGAGCCTGCCCAAAATTGTTGCCGTTAGCCCATTGGCTGCGACACAGTTGCTCGTTCGCTTCGACAACGCCGTCGAAAAAGTGTACGATGCTGCGCCCCTCTTGTCTCTCCCGCAATTTCAACTGCTCCGCAATCCTACCTTCTTCGGGGCCGTGCGCGTGGAGCCAGGTGGCTACGGAATCTCTTGGAACGACGACATTGATTTGAGCGAGTACGAACTTTGGACGCGGGGCACCATTTCTCATTCCGCCAGCCTTGAGCAGTAAGTTCTTACTGCTGCCGAAGAGATCGAAGAAGGCGGCGAGTAGTGCCCCTATGCGCCTTGCCCACGAATCTTCTTCTTTGCCATCTCTGTTTTCAGACGGTCCTCGAGTCCGCGCAAAGCGGTTAGGGTTCCATGTTTGTAGTCACGGAACGCGTAAAAGAAACGAAAGATCAACGGATAACGTAGCCCGCGCAGGAATATGATAGCCGGGCAGAAATTTCTGCCATCGAAGCAGAAACGATAGAACAACTTGGATGCGAGTCCGTTATCCCACTTGTTTCGCTGGGACCAATTCAAGATTATGAAGGACGGCTCATATTCCTTGATCCAGACTCTTTCGATATAAGTTGCCCAATTGGGGGAGTCAGACGTGATAAGTACACCGACAATCCCACGCCGCCTGTAGGCCAGATATGCGCAAAAAAGCAGAATCTTGCCGTGTCCCCAATAGGCAACGACCAGGAGTGCAGGGACGCAGAAGCACAACATCCACCATCTCCCCGAAGAGAATGCAGACGCGGCCAAGACAAAGGATGGAATCAGGACAAAAGCAGCGCATCCCCTCTTGGCATTCAATTCCGGGGGTTCGGGGGGTGGGGTTTTCCTGTTCCCCTTTCCTGGAAAGGCATTCTGACTCACCTCTATGAAGCCCATTGCTCCCGGTTTCCTGTTGTCGTTACGATGCGGCGAATCAGGAGACTCGCGCGCCCAGGGGTGAAGTCCTTGTCATAGTATAGCCAAAGCGGTGTCGGTGCTGCGCTCTGCCGCCGCAGTGCATACAAAGACGCGCCTCCCGGAAAGCGCTTATGCCAAATTCCCCGCGATTTGGGCGGCTAGTTCTTTCGCGTGGCGGATGCAGTCGTTAGCCGAGATGCCGAAGTAGCCGTTGCCCGCGAGGTGCAGGCCCGGGATGCCCTGTACACGCTGCCGGATTTCCCGCAGCCGCGCGTTGTGGCCGAGGTTGTACTGCGGAATGCCGCTTTTGTGCCGAATCACATTCTGCACGACGGGCTTTCCCCGGAATCCGAGCACGGGGTCGGCATCCTTCATGGCGATGTCCACGAGGGTTTCATCGTCCGCCTCGATGGCGCGCAAATCGTGCGCGCCGCCGATCATGATCTGCAGCAGCTTGTGTCCGGCGGGCGCGCGGTTGGGGAAGATGGACGAACTCCAAAGCACACCCAGCGAGCGCACACCCTCTTTGCGCGGGATTAGATAGCCGAACCCGTCGAGGGGGTTGGCGATGTCCTCCGCTTTGAACCCAAGCCCGATGACCGCGATGGTCGAGGACTTGATTCCCGAAAGGCACTGCGCCAGTTCTCCGTCCATGCCGGCGACGAAGGGCGCCGTCTGCTCCGGCGGCGTGGCCAGCACCACCATGTTGTGGTGGGCCCGCCGCGCGCCGCCCGCATCGCGAACCACAAGGTCAAAGCCGCTGCCGGTTCGGGTCAGTGAGTCAATGACCGCGCCGGTGCGGATGCTGCCCCGCAGTTCGTCCGAAAGCGCGGTGATGAGTTCGTTCATCCCCTCCGCGAAGGAAAGCAGCTTGTTCGACATGGGGTTCTTGGAGGTGCTCACCAGCTCGTCAACCTTCTCCGGCGCCCCGCCCGCCCGCTCCTCGGCCTTGCGCTGCTTGATGCGGGCGAACATGCCCCGCACCACGCTGCCGTGCGCCTGCTCCATCTCGTGGAACACCTTCAGCGTGGACTGGATGCTGAGCGTGTGTACATTGCCCGCATAGATGCCCGACATGAGCGGGTCGAACATGCGCTCCACCGCTCTGCGGCCAAAGCGCCGCGCCACAAACCCGGCCACGCTTTCGTCACCGTCCGCGGTGCGCTTCCGGATCAGGGGTTCCATGGCAAAACGGAGCTTCGCCGAAAGCGGCAGAATTTTGGTGCCGAGGAAACCCGGCGGCGACAGCGGAATTTGGTGCAGCGCGCCGTTGATGAAGAGGAAACGCTTGCGCGCCGTGTCGCTGCTCACCACGAGCCGGTCGCGCAGGCCCAGTTCCTTGATGAGTTCAAACGTGGCCGGCTCGTTGTTCAGAAAACCGTTGGGACCCCATTCCACCAGGAAACCGTTGATGCGCTCCGAGTGGATAGCCCCGCCGGGCCGCTCCCCCTTTTCGTAAAGGACAAGTTCGACTTGATCGCCGAGCAGCCGCCTCAGGTTGTGCGCCACCGCCAGCCCCGACACGCCTGCGCCGATAATGCCTATGCTCGTCGTCATGCCTTGTTTCCTTTTATTGCGGTGTGCATTTCGGTTCCGGAGACTCATGTGATCGCTGTATACACCCCCCGGCCCTTCGCCATTCAGGACCTCCCTCAACCGACCCAAGACTCCGTCGAGATTCTCGCGCACCGCCCTCTCAGTAAAGCGGATCACGCGTATTCCTCTGCTTTCCAGCCACGCCTGCCGTTCCTGGTCATATCGATACTGTTCCTCATGGCCATGGGTGCCCCCGTCAACCTCCACAGCCAATCGTTTCTCATGACAAAGGAAATCCACGATGTAGTCGCCCACCGGAACTTGCCGGCGAAAGGCATGCCCCAGTTTCTTCCCTTTGACAGCGCGCCAGAGCAAGACTTCTCCCAAGGCGCTGGCTTTGCGCAACGCCCTAGCTTTGTCGCGCAGGTCGTGGCGATAGGGATATTTTTCATAGTGCGGAGACATGAATAGATTCTACGATGGTTGAAGAGCGGAGTTAAACGCAGTCATACGTCCTCGGCGTACAGTCCCGGGCATACACCCCCCGGCCCTTCGGGCCACCCCCCTCCAGGGGGGATTTTGCAGACTGTGTTGCGCGCGGTCTTAATACCCCCTGGAGGGGGGTGGCCCGAAGGGCCGGGGGGTGTATGCCTTCACCCTTCGCCATTCAGTACCTCGCTCAGCCGCTCCGGGACTCCGTCGATATTCTCGCGCACCGTCCTTTCAAACCATCCTGTCAACCGGCAGTGACATCGAATCATGAGGGTGCCTTTTCCAGGACCAGGTCGCCCAGTCCGCGCATGACGCTCTCATCCGCGTTCGGGCATGGCACCCGAACGAAGTTCCGGATGCCGTGCTGTTCCGCGCAGGACTTCAAATCAATCTCAATGTCCCAAAGGGTCTCGATGTTTTCGGCCGCGAAACCCAGCGGAACCACGACCAGATTCTTCACGCCTTCTCCGGCCATTTGGGCAATGACGTCCTTTGAATTCGGTTCGAGCCACCGCGCGGGCCCGAAGGCGCTCTGCCAGCCGAGCGCGACGCGGATGTCCGGCGGGGTCTTAGCGCAGACGCTTCGGAACGTTTCCTGCACCTGGTTCCTGTACGGGTCGCCCTGCGTTATCAGTCGCATCGGCACACCGTGCGCGGAGAACAGCACCGCCGTGGAATCCGGTGTCGGGTCAGGCAGGGCATGCAGCGCCTCAAGAATTTCACGGGCGAGAAAGTTGGCATACTGGGGCAGTTCGGGCCAGGACTCCAACGCGGCCAGCGGCACGCCCGGCAGGTTTGCCTTCATGGCGCGGCGCAGTTCAGCCATGCAGGAGCCGGTCGTGGCGCGGCAGTAGTGGGGATACATGGACAGGGCCACGACCTGCGCCACGCCTTCGGAGGCAAAGCGCCGCGCGGCCTCTTCGATAAAGGGATGCCAGTAGCGCATGCCGGGCAGCACCACGGCGGCAATGCCCTGCGCTTCCAGCGCCTCCTGAATGCCCCGCGCCTGCCGTTGTGCAATTTCGTTAAGCGGGGTCTTGCCGCCGATTTGTTCATAGCGGGCCGCGCTGGCCGCCGCGCGTTTCTTGACGATGATTCTGGACAACCACGGCCGCACCAGAAAGCTGAGCGGCATGTCGAGGATAGCGGGATCGCGGAAGATGTTGAGCAAATAGGCCGGCACGTCCGCGGTGGAATCGGGACCTCCCATGTTCAACAGCACAACCCCCAGTTTCCGCTCCGCCATGGCCTACACCGTTCTTGAGAAGGTTGCGCCCGTGTTGGGGCCTTTTCGCCCGTCGAGATAGTTGTCAAAATGCAGCGCGATGTTGCGCAGGAAGAAGCGGCCCATTCCGGTCGCCTCCACCGCGCGTGCGTCATGCACCACAAGGCCTCTGTCAATCAGCGGCTGGAGCCGGGGTAGTTCGGGCGCGAAGTAGTCGTCAAAGGAAATACCGAAGTAATTGCCGATGTCCTGCTTCACCGTCAGGCCGTTGCAGAGGATGTCCATGATGACCCGCCGGCGAATGATGTCGTCCCGGTCGAGCGTGATGTGCCGCTGCACCGGCAGCCGTCCCGCGCGGACGCTGTCGTAGTAGGGCGCGTTGTCCTTGATGTTCTGGCAGTAGTAGCCCGACACGTCGCTGATGCTCGTGGCGCCCATGGCAATCACGTCGGTCTCGGCGCGGGTGGTGTAGCCCATGAAATTGCGGCGCAGCCGCTTTTCGCGCCACGCCACGGCCAGTTCATCGTCCGGCTTGGCGTAGTGGTCCATGCCGATCATTTCGTAGCCCGCCTCCTGCAGGCGCGCGATGGTGAGCAGGTACAGGTCGAACTTCATATCCGTGCCCGGAATCAGGCTGGTATCTATGTTTCGCTGGTTGTCGCGCAGGTTCGGCAGGAAGGCAAAGCTGTAGACCGCGATGCGGTCCGGGCTGAGTTCCACCACCCGGGACATCGTCTCGCTGGCCTTGTCCAGGTTTTGCGTGGGCAGTCCGTACACAAGGTCGAAATTGAGGCTGCGCACCCCGTGCTTTCGGATGGTGCCGCAGAATTCCGCCGTGCGCGCATGGGTTTGGTTGCGGCCAATCCGTTGCTGCACTTCGGGATCAAAATCCTGCACGCCGATGCTGAAGCGGTTGAAGCCTGTGTCGAGCAGGAACCGCAGCTTCTCGTCCGTGCAGGTCATGGGGTTGGTTTCAATGGCCAGTTCGGCGTCGTCCGTCACGTCGAAGGACTCGCGCAGCAGGTTCAGGATGCCCGCGAACTCGTCGTTCTTCAGCGTGGACGGCGTGCCGCCGCCCCAGTGAATCTGCGTGACCCGGTGCCGTTCCGGCAGCAGTGAGGCCACGAGCCGGATTTCCTGCTGAAGCGCCTCGGCGTATTCCGCGGTCTGCGCGTCGCATTCGAGCTTGTTGGTGTTGCAGCCGCAGTAGTGGCAGATGGTCGGACAGAAGGGCACGTGGAAGTACAGCGTCAGCGGCGTCTCCGCCGAATGGCGCCGCAGCACCTCCGCAAAAGTCCCCCCCGAGTCCGCCGCCGACCACACGGGGATGGTGGGATAACTGGTGTACCGCGGCGCGGCGACATCCATCTCGCGCACCAGTTCCTTGCTTGGTATGACCGCCATCGAGGGTTTCATGCGCCGTTCCCGTAGCCATGCACGAAGTCCACCAGCGCGCGCACGTTTTCAACCGGCGTTGGCGGCGTGATTCCGTGCCCAAGATTGAAGATATATCCCGGTTGCCCCGCGTTCTCCGCCAGGATTCGTCCCGCCTTCTCCAGGAGAATCTCCTTCGTGCCCAGCAGCGTGATCGGATCGAGGTTGCCCTGGTAGGCCTTGGGGCCGCGTCCCGCGTATTGTTTCCGCACCGCGGCAAGGTCCACGCGCCAGTCCACGGCGAGCACATCCGCCGGCACGTTAATGTTCTGCGGAATGAACGCGCCCGCGTCCTTGCTGAACAGGATCAGCGGTTTGCCGCAGTCGCCCAACTCCTCGAAAATCCGCCGCACATAGGGCAGCGAGAAGTCCCGGTAGTCCATGGGCGAGAGCGCATCCGCCCAGGAATCAAACAACTGCACCGCATCCGCCCCGGCGTCCAACTGCATCCGCAGGTAGCGGATCAGCGCCGTGGTCAGTTTGCCCATCAGTGCGTGAAACGCGGACGGGTCGGTGTTCATCATCTGCTTGACCACGGCATAGTCGCGCGAGCCCATGCCCTCGACACCGTAGCAGGCCATCGTCCACGGTGCGCCCGCGAAACCGATAAGCGCCGTCTCCGCGGGCAATTCGCGCCGCACGATGCCCAGCGCTTCCTTAAGAAAGCCGGTTGACGTGTCGAAGTCGGGATCCTTGAGCCCGTCAATGTCCTCGCGGGAGCGAATTTGCGGTGACAGGCGCGGCCCCTTGCCTTCATGAAATTCCACGCGAATGCCCATGGGCTCGAAGGGAATGAGGATGTCGGAGAAAATGATCGCCGCGTCAAAGCCGAACTCGCGCACCGGCTGCAGCGTCACTTCCGCGGCCAGTTCGGCCGTGTGGCACATCGTCAGGAAGTCGTGTTTGGCGCGCACTTGCTGGTAGGCCGGCAAATACCGGCCGGCCTGGCGCATAATCCACAGCGGAACACGTTCTGTGGGCTGCCCCTGGCACGCGCGAAGAAAAGGTGACTGGCTCATGAATCTCCGTTCCAATGTCTACAGGTAACACTCTTTTATGGTTTCAATGATGGTGGCCACGGCGCCGTCCACGTCCGCGTCCGTCATGGCGGTGCTTAGGAAGCCGACCTCGTATCCGGACGGCGCGAAGTAGATGCCCTTCTCCAGCAGCTTGCGGTGGAGAAGGGCGTAACGCGCGATGCCCTGCTTGCCGATGCCGTCCGCCGTGCGCGGCAGGGTGTCGCTGTCGAAGCTGAACCAGAACAGTGCGCCCGTCTGGATGTACTGCACCGGCAGCCCGGCCGCCGCCAGCCCGGTGCAAATGCCCTGCTGGAACCGCACCGCGACCGAGTGCAGCCGTTCCCAGCCGCCCTGCCCAAACAGCACCTCCAGCGTGGCCAATCCGGCGGTCATCGCCACGGGATTGCCCGAGAGCGTGCCCGCCTGGTAAACCGGGCCGGAGGGCGCAAGCTGGTCCATGATCTCCGCCTTGGCGGCCAAGGCCGCCGCGGGGAATCCGCCGCCGATGACCTTGCCCAGCGTGACGATGTCCGGCTCGACGCCGTAATGCTGGAACGCGAACGCGGGCTGCACGCGCAGCCCGACCAGCACCTCGTCGAGCAGCAGCAGCGCGCCATGCTCCAGCGTGATGTCGCGCAGGAACTTCACAAACTCGGGCCGCTGGTACAGCAGGCCGTTGTTGGCGGGAATCGTTTCCATTGCCACGGCGGCGATCCTCTCGCCGTGCGTCTTGAACACCGCCTCCACCGCCGCCTCATCGTCCAGCGGCACCACCAGCGTTGTTGCCGCGATCTCCTCGGGCACGCCGGCGGAACTGGACTGGCCGAAGGTGACCAGGCCGCTGCCCGCATTGACCAGCATCGAATCCAGGTGGCCGTGGTAGCAGCCGTCGAACTTGAGAATGTAGGGCCGTTTCGTCACGCCGCGCGCAAGGCGCACCGCCGTCATGACGGCCTCGGTGCCGGAGTTTACAAAACGCACCTTGTCGGCGAAACCCACCCGCTCCAGCACCTTGCGCGCCAGCAGCGTTTCCGAACGGTGCGGCGTGCCGAAAGTCCAGCCGTCCACCAGCACCTTCTCGATGCACTCGCGCACGTGGGGATGGGCATGGCCCAGCACCAGCGGTCCCCAGGAACAGCAGAAATCGAGGAAGCGGTTTCCGTCCCAGTCTTCCAGATACGCGCCTTCGCCGCGGCGGAAGGTTATGGGCGTGCCGCCCACGGATTTGAACGCGCGCACGGGAGAGTTCACGCCGCCCGGCATGACCTCAAGCGCCTCTTTGAAGAACTGCTCCGACTGTCTGGTCTCCATGTGTGCTCCCGTCTAGACCCATTTTTCCGCATGCAACTGGCGGGTGAAGTAGCTCAGTATAATCTCGGCGCCGGCCCGCGTGATTGCGGTCAGCGTTTCGAGCGCCGTCGCCCGCAGGTCCGCCGCGCCCGCCTTGGCGGCAAACGCGACGGCGGCGTACTCGCCGCTCACCTGGTAGGCCGCCAGCGGTTGCGCGACCCGGTGCTTCAGTTCGGCGATGACGTCGAGATAGGGCAGCGCCGGCTTGACCATGATGATGTCCGCGCCTTCGGCCGCGTCCTGCAGCGCCTCCAGAATGGCCTCTCTGCCGTTGCGGATGTCCATCTGGTGGCTCTTGCGGTCACCCGATGCCGGGGCCGATTGGGCCGCCTCGCGGAAAGGACCGTAGAACGCGGATGCGTACTTCACCGCGTAGCTCATGATCGGCGTGTTCTTCAGCCCGGCAGCGTCGAGCGCCTCGCGGATGGCGCGCACGCGCCCGTCCATCATGTCCGAGGGCGCGATCATGTCCGCGCCCGCCCGGGCGTAATCCACGGCCGCCCGCGCCAGGATTTCGTTCGTCTCGTCGTTCAGGATCTCGCCGTCCGGCGAAACCAGGCCGCAATGACCGTTGCTGGTGTACTCACACAGGCACAGGTCGGGGATCACGTTCACGTCCTTGCCGAATGCCTTCTTCAGCTCGCGCAGCGCGCGGCAAATGAGTGCGTTCTCGCCGCACACACCGGAGGCCTGCTCGTCTTTGGCCTCGGGCAGGCCGAACAGAATGTGGCTGCGGATGCCCAGTTCGAGATCCCTGCCAATCTGCCTGACCAGCTCGTCCACCGAGTTGCGGACGATGCCGGGCATGGTCCGGATCTCCTGGACCTGCTTCTCGCCCTCGACCACAAAATGCGGCTGAATCAGCTTCTGTTTCTTGACGGCGGTTTCCGCCACCAACTCGCGCAGGATGGGGGTCATCCGCAGGCGTCTCGGGCGAATCGTCGGAAATTCTTGCATCTCAGCATCCCTCGGTATTGGATGAATTATTCAGAATAGAACGCACCGTGTCCAGCAGACCTTCCCGGCAGGCCTTCGGGGCGACCACCACGTTGGCATGTCCGGCGGCGGAAAGCGCCGCCGCCGTGGTGGGTCCGATGGCGACCGCCGCGGCTTTTTCGGGCAGCGGATGAAGCCGGGTGAAATGTTTCACGCCTGACGGGCTCATGAACACGAACAGGTCTGAGTCGCAAAACGTCCATGGTTTCGCGCAGTGCCCGTCCAGTGCCTCGGTACGGTACACGACCACCTGGGTGACGGGGATTTGGGCTGCTTCCAGCCGCTCCACGAGGTCACTGCCCATCTTTTCCGGACGCGGCAGCAGGACAGACGGGCGGTCCTGGCCGTGCCGTGCAATGAACTCCCCGGCCAGCGCCGCTCCGGTGTGTATTTCCGACACGAGGCGGACCACAAACCCCATCCGCTTGATGAACTCGGCCGTGTTGGGTCCGACGCAGGCGATGCGGGGAACCGCGCCGCGCCTGAAGGAGGGCAGATTTCCCAGAAAGATGGATGCGGCATTTGCGCTCGCAAAGAAGAGCCAATTGAACGTGTCCAGCCTGGCGTAAAAACCGTCCAGTGTTTCCTGGGAACACGTCTGAACAATCCGGCTGACCGGCACCGCATGGAATTCAACCGGCAGTTCGGCGAGGGCCGACTCCGTTTCCGCGGCGCCATTTGCGATGGTCGCAGTGAAGAGCCTTCGTTTCATGGCTGTACGGGCTCAGTGTTTTTGCGCGGTTGTCAGGGCCTGGATGACGCGCGCGGCGGCTTCCGCCGGGGTGTCCCCCGTCGCTTCGGCGTGCACGAAGGCGGGCGCATCATGCAGTTGCCATGCGTCCGGGCCCAGCACCGCGCGGATGTGCAGCGCCCCGTCCCGGTGCTGCGCGCGGATGCCCAGGGGCATGCCGCAGCCGCCGCCCAGCAGTTCCAGCGCCCGGCGCTCGGCGTCCACTTCCGCCGCCGTGCCCGCGTCGTGCAGTTGCGCCAGCAGTTCCACCAGTTCCCGGTCGTCTTCCCGGGTCTGCAACGCCAGCGCACCCTGGCCCGGCGCCGGCAGCATGTCCTCAAGATCCAGCACCAGAGCCCGGTACCCGTGCGGTTGGATGCCGAGCCGGCGGTATCCGGCGGCGGCGATGACGATGGCGTCATACTGCTCCGCGGTGAGCTTGGAAATGCGGGTGGGCACGTTGCCGCGCAGTTCCTTGATGACGGCATCCGGCTTGATGGCCTTGATCTGGAGTGCGCGCCGCTTCGAGCTGGTTCCGACGACCGGGCTTGGCGGAAGCAGCCAGGGACTGCCCTCGCGCACCATGTCGTTTCGGACGAGCAGGAGGTCGTTGGCCTTTTCCCGCGGCGGAATGGCCGCGATGGTCAGCCCCTTTGGGCTTTCCGTGGGGAGATCCTTCAGGCTGTGTACGGCGAGATCAATCCGCCCCTCCAGCAGGGCCTCTTCAAGCTCCTTGGTGAAGAAGCCCTTGCCCTCCACCATGTGCAGCGGCACATCCTGGATGCGGTCGCCCTCGGTCTTGATGATGACAGTCTCGACGGGCACGCCCGCGATCCCGGCCACCATCTCGGCCACCATTCCGGTCTGTGTGCGGGCCAGTTCGCTGCCCCGCGTTCCGATAATAATCTTTTCTTTTGTCATTGGCG
>CALDSM010000576.1 GCA_937923585.1 uncultured bacterium | reverse complement strand
GACCACCGAGATCTACACTCTTTCCCTACACGACGCTCTTCCGATCTACGGTGCGCCGCGCATCGCGCAGACCTTTCTGGGGCTGGTCAATCTGCTGCTGCTTTACTTCCTGGGAAAGGCATGGTTTGGCCGCCGTGCGGGACTGGCCGCCGCGGCGCTGGGCGCGGTCTTCTGGCCGTTCATTTACTTCGAGGGCGAACTGAACTCGCCCGTGCTGGAAGTCTTTCTGTATCTCGCCATGGCGGGCGCGCTGTGGAAATGGTTCACATCGGGCCGGTGGGACTGGGCGCTGTTTGCGGGCATGCTGCTGGGCCTGCATGCGCTGGTTCGGCCAAACGTGCTGTTGCCCGGCGTCCTTGCCGCGGCATGGATGGCTTGGGCGGCATGGGCTAGCAGGTCGGCGCCGCCTGTGGTGGGGCTTTGCCCAGGAAAGGCCGGGGGCGTCGGCACGGACGAACACGGACTCGCACAAACGAGCACGGACGGGAGCAAACCTGCCGGCGATGGGGCTTGGCTGAGGCACGCAGTGTCGCATGCGGCCGTGTTTCTGTTGGCGGCGGTGGCGGTCATCAGCCCCGCCCTCGTGCGGAACTGGCGCGTTGCCCATGAGTTTGTGCTCATTTCCTACTACGGCGGCGTCAACGCCTACATTGGCAACAACCCGAACTCGACCGGCGACTCGCCGAAGATGGCCGACCTGCGCGAACTCGCCGGACAGGCGGAGTGGAACTGCTTCAACTATCCGCAACTGGTGCGCGGGCTGGCGGAGAAACAGGGCCTGCCCGACGCGTCGTTTTCCGGCGCATCGAGCTGGTTCTACCGTCGCACCTTGGACTTCTGGGCAACCGATCCCCTGTCGGCGTTGTCGCTGACGGCGCGCAAAGCCGCGCTGTTCTGGGGGCCGGAGGAGGTGTCGGACAGCAAAGTCGTGGCTGTGGAACGCGACCGTTCGGCGCTGTTGCGCTGGTTGCCAGGATTTCCGGCTCTCCTGGCTCTGGCGCTGCTTTGGCTGATTCTCGTCTCGGAGCGAAAAGGCGGCCCCGGCGCGTCCGGCACGCCCAGGTTTGGCACAAGGGACAGCATGGCGCTCTTCGCGGCGCTGCTGCTCATGCTTGCAGGAGCCCCCATAGCCGTCATGCTTGCCGTCATGTGGGCCGTCATCGCCCGCGCATGGCTTGGCGAATCGAACATCTTCCCCGCCCCCACCACGGACCTCCGCCTCGCGCCTGTCCCGGGAAGTCCCCCTTCGAAGGGGGATTTAGGGGGATGTGGCGTGGTTCCATATCTCCTCTTTCCGGAAAAGTCCCCCTTTGAAGGGGGATTTAGGGGGATGTGCGCCGTCTCTCTCGCTGTCACGCTCATCCTCGGCCACTTCCTCTCCGTGCTTCCCTTTTTTATTGCCGGGCGCTACCGCGTGCCCGTAACCCCGTTCCTCATCCTGTTCGGTGCTGCCGCAATTGCCCGCATCGCCCACTGGATCGTCACCCCCGGCCAGCGCCGCCGTGCGCTCATTGGCGCCACCGCGGGCATTGCGCTCTACGGCGCCGCCTGCATCCCGGTGGCAACCTACACCCCCAGCCTGTCCACCTGGCATTACCACAGCGGCGTGGCGCTGGCCGATGCGGGCAAGCCCGGCCCGGCGGCGGATGAATTCCGTGCGGCGCTCCATTTGGACCAGCAGAACGCAGCCGCATGGCTGCGGCTGGGCTATGCCCGCGCCGCCAGCGGCGACGCAGCGGGCGCCATGGATGCGTACACCAACGCGGTAATTGTCGCGCCGGACAATGCCCTGGCCCACAACAACCTCGGCTGGGAATTGCAGAAGGCCGGGCAGGCTGACAATGCGCGGAAGGAGTACGAGCGCGCACTGGCGGTTGAGCCGCGTCTGGAGATTGCCGCCATCAACCTCTGCAACCTGCTGGTGCAGGCGGGTGAACGCGACAAGGCCGTTGCGGTTTACGAACAGCTCCTGCAGAAGAACCCGAAGGCGATGCAGGCGAGAAAGAATCTTGAGGAACTGACGGGGGTGACGGCAATGTCAGCCAGGTAACCACAAAGGGCACAGAAGAAGAGAACGCGCCGCACACCCGTCCGGAGTGCGGCGCGATGCGCTTCAAATGGTCGTGTTCGGGCTTACAGCACGGTGAAGTTGGCGCGGCCCGAGATGGCGGAACGTGCGGTGCGCACGGTCGTCACCAGCGAGTACACGCCCGGCTGGATGTTACCCGGAAGGCGGAAGGGCAGCGTGCTGACCCAGGTGCCGTCCTGGCGCGTGAAGTTCTGGGTGGAAATGTCGGCCACGACACGGTCGCCCTGCATGATGGTGCGCTGTTCACCGACCTGCGCTCCGGGGCCGGTTCCCAGCAGGGCATACTGGATGGTGCCGGAGATTTCCTCGCCGGGCCGCACCGACGGCGGCAACACCTCGGAGCGCTCCAGCGTGAGCATTTCACCCTGTGTGGGCTGATAATTGTACACCTGCGCCGTCTGCTCCCGGGTGCGGGCCTGTTTCACCTTGATGTCATGCACAATCAGGCCGGTGACCGCGCCCAGCGCGCCGCCAATCAGCGCGCCTTCCACGGCATGGCCCGACTGGTGGCCGATAATCGCGCCGGCACCTGCGCCGATTGCGCCGCCAAGGCCGGCAGACTCGCCGTAGGTCTGGCAGCCGACCACGCCCAGCGCCGCCACGCTCAAAACCAGCGCGCAACTAAGAACTTTCATCCACGTTTTCATCTTTGCTCTTTCCTTTCCTTGCCCGAGAGCGGGCTCCCGCCTCCAGCCGACTGTCGTCATTGTCTTTATTGCCCCGCCCGGGGCTTCAGTCAATGTTTACAACACATTGTACTAAACGCGGAGGGCGGCGCAAGTATTCATTTTGCATTATTCGAAAATAAGGCAAATAAGAAGAGCGCCCCCCGGCGGAGATGCCGGGGGGCGGTGATTTGGCTTGGAAGTGGGGCGGATTAGCCCTTGTACGGCTTGCCGGGAACGGGGATGGGACCGACCGGATAGGCCTTTTCAAAGTCGAGCACTTCGGGGACGATGCTCAGGTCGGCGTTGAGGGCCTTGTCCCAGGTGAGTTCCTCGCCGGTATAGGCGGCCATGCGGCCCATGATGGCCGTCATGGTGCTTTCGGCGGTGTAGAACAGTTCATTGGCGTAGGGGGCTTCGCCGCGGATGGCCGCGAACAGGTCCATGTGCTCCTGCACATAGGGGTCAATGCCGCCCTTGGCAAGATTCTGGCAGTTGCTCTTGCCCTTGGTGCCGACCACGTGCTCGGAAACCTCGTTGGCGCAGTCGTTGAGGTGGCGCGACATGCTCAGCACATGCACGTCGTTGTCGTACACGTAGTCGCAGCTGAAGTTGTCCCAAATGTCGCCGAAGCGCTCTTCGGCCGGCTTCCAGCAGCGGCCGCCGCTGGCAACGACCCGCTTGGGAGGACCGCCGAGCACCCAGTTGATGACGTCGAGGTTGTGGACGTGCTGCTCGACGATGTT
>CALDSM010000575.1 GCA_937923585.1 uncultured bacterium | reverse complement strand
ATTACTGCCAAAGATGGTGCGTTGCGTGCCACTGCGTGGCACTTCACGCACCCTACGGTTCCACAATTCACGCTGTCTCGGGCGGGTACTTTATTTCGAGGTGGAGTTCGTCAAGCTGGCGCTGTTCGACCGTGTTGGGAGCCCCCATCAGGAGGTCCTGTGCGCGCTGGTTGAGCGGGAACGCAATGACTTCGCGGATGTTAGGCTCGTCGGCCAGCAGCATGATGATGCGGTCCAGGCCGGGCGCGATGCCACCGTGCGGCGGGGCCCCGTAGTGGAAGGCCTTCCACAGGGCCGGGAACTTGGACTTCACCGTGGATTCGGGATAGCCCGCGATGTCGAAGGCCTTGAGCATGATGTCGGGGCGGTGATTACGGATGGCACCGGAGGACAGCTCGATGCCGTTGCAGACGATGTCGTACTGGTAGGCGAGGATCTTGAGCGGGTCCATGGTGTTGAGCGCCTCAAGGCCGCCCTGGGGCATGGAGAAGGGGTTGTGGCAGAAGTCCACCTTTTTCAGTTCCTCGTTCCACTCGTACATGGGGAAGTCCACGATCCAGCAGAAGGAGGCGATGGTCGGGTCAATCAGCCCAAGGGCGTTGCCCAGCCAGACGCGGACCTTGCCCATCAGCTTGTTGGTTTCGGCGCGGCCGCCCGCGCCGAAGAAGAGCGCGTCGTTTTCCTCGACGCCCATGCGGTCCACGATGGCCTGCTTCTCGGCGTCACTGAGGAACTTGGCGATGGGTCCCTTGAATTCGCCGTCCTTGCGCGCGAGCCATGCGAGGCCCTTGGCGCCCTCGGTGCGGGCGTAGCGCTCGGCGTCGTCAAAGAATTTGCGCGACTGGGCCGCGGCACCCTTTGCATTGAGCACCTTGACCGCGCCGCCGCCGGTGACCTGGCTGGCGAACACCTTGAGTTCGCAGGTGCCGAACAGGTCGGTGCAGTCCACCATCTTCATGTCGAAGCGGATGTCGGGCTTGTCGGTGCCGTACCACTCGACCGAGTCGAGGAAGGCGATGCGCGGGAAGGTCTCGGCCACGACGCGCTTGCTGCTCAGTTCCTTGAACAGGCGCACCAGCATCATTTCCAGTTCGACGAAGAGGTCGTCCTGCTGGATGTAGGACATCTCCATATCAATCTGGTAGAACTCGCCGGGACTGCGGTCGGCGCGGGAGTCCTCGTCGCGGAAGCAGGGGGCGATCTGGAAATACTTGTCGAAGCCGGACACCATCAGCAGTTGCTTGAATTGCTGGGGCGCCTGCGGCAGGGCGTAGAACTGGCCGGCGTAGAGGCGGCTGGGCACGAGGTAATCGCGCGCGCCCTCGGGTGAGGATGCGGTGAGGATGGGGGTGTGGTACTCGACGAATCCGCGCTCGACGAGGTGCTGGCGCACGAGCGCGGCGGTCTTCGAGCGGAGCAGGATGTTCTTGTGCATGCGCTCGCGGCGCAGGTCGAGGAAGCGGTATTCGAGGCGCGTCTCCTCGGGACATTCGAGTTCCTGGTTCACGGTGATGGGCAGCGCGTCGCAGGTGGACTCGATGCCGAACTGTTCGGCGACGACTTCAATCTCGCCGGTGGCCATGTTCGGGTTGACCGTTTCCGGGGTGCGCGCCACGACCGTGCCCACGACCGTCACGACGAACTCATTGCGCGCCTTCTCCGCTTCGGCGAAGCAGGGATGATCGGGGTTGACGACGACCTGGGTAAGGCCGTAGTTGTCGCGCAGGTCGAGGAAGATGACCCCGCCGTGATCGCGCTTGCGGTGTACCCAACCGGAGAGTTTGACGGTCTGGTCGGCGTGTTCCTTGCGCAGGACGCCGCAGGTGTGGGTGCGGTAGGGGTGCATAAGACCTCCGGAAAAGCGGGGCGCGAAGCGCCGTTGAACCTGTTGCGCCGGGGGGGATTCGCCTGTGCGTAACCCCTTTGTTTTCAAGCCCGGCGGAATGGGAAGGATAGCAATTGCGGGGGAAAAATGTCAAACGAAGCCGCGACAGAGACCGCCGCAGAAGGCACAAAATCCACAGAAAAGGCGGCCTTCAAAGGCCAACACCCCCCGCCCTTGTGCGCTTCGCGCCTTTCGTGGACTTACCTGCTACGCATTCTGGCGCATTACTTCCATGGCGCGGCGGGCGAATTCTCTTTCGCTTTCGTAGGTGAGTTGGGCGGCGGCTTGGGCGGATTCGAGCCATTCGGGGTGGAAGAGGGCTTCTTCGGGGCCGGTGGGTTGGGGTTCGCCGCGGCGGGGGTCGGTGAGGCGCATGAGGAAGTAGCGCTCGTCGCGCTCGTGGTGTTTGCCGCGGAAGTCGAAGGCGCTGTGGCAGGAGCCGAGGTCGGCGATGACCTCGAGCGCGGCGTAGCCGGACTCCTCCCCCACTTCGCGCAGTGCGGCCTCTTCGGGCGTTTCGCCGGGGTCTATGTGGCCCTTGGGCAGGCGCACCTCATGCACCATGTGGCCCTCGCGTTCAATGTCGCGGACTATCACGAGCATGCGGCCGGAGGGGTCAACAACGACACCGCCTGCCGTCTCGTGATATTGAGTCTTCATTCGCCGCCGTACTCGAAGGCGGGCTTTCCGTCGGCGAGGCACACGGTGACTTTGCCGCCCTTCTCCAGCTTGCCGAACAGGATCTCGTCTGCCAGGGGCGTTTCGATGTCCTGCTCGATGATGCGGGCGAGGGGGCGCGCGCCGAACTTGGGGTCGTAGCCGCGGTCGGCAATCCAAAGGCGGACGCTGTCGTCGAGCACAAGGGTCACGCGGCGTTCGGCAAGCTGCCGGTTCAACTGGCGGATGAACTTGTCCACGATCTGGAGGACCACGGCCATGGGCAACGGGTTGAAGGTCATGATGGCGTCGAGCCGGTTGCGGAACTCGGGGGTGAGCGCCTTCTCGATGGCCTTGAGGCTCTTGTGCCGGCTGTCGTCGGCGCCGGCGCTGAATCCGATGCTCGATGCGGCCATTTCGCGGGCGCCGGCGTTGGAGGTCATGATGAGAACAACATTGCGGAAATCGGCCTTGCGGCCCATGTTGTCCGTGAGCGTGGCGTTGTCCATGACCTGGAGCAGGATGCTGAACAGGTCGGGGTGGGCCTTCTCGATTTCG
The DNA here is from genome assembly GCA_937923585.1 of uncultured bacterium. Taxonomy (GTDB): domain Bacteria; phylum Hydrogenedentota; class Hydrogenedentia; order Hydrogenedentales; family CAITNO01; genus CAITNO01. Next base: position 1,611 of record CALDSM010000575.1, on the reverse strand, counting down.
TCGAGCAGCAGCACGGTGTAGGGGTTGCGGCGGATTTCGTCCACCAGCAGGCCGCCCTGCTCAAAGCCGACATAGCCCGGGGGCGCGCCGATAAGCCGGGACACGGCGTGCTTTTCCATGTACTCGCTCATGTCGTAGCGGGAGAAGTTGTTGTCGAGCACGGCGGCAAGCTGCCGGGCCACCTCGGTCTTGCCGACGCCGGTGGGGCCGGTGAAGAGGTAGCAGCCGACGGGTTTGTTGGGCCGTCCGAGACCGGCGCGGGAGCGCTTGATCGCATGCACAATCTGGTCAATGGCCTCGTCCTGGCCGAACACCACATCCTTCAGGCTTGCGTCGAGCGCGGACAGGCGCTCCTTGTCGGAGCCGGACAGGCTGCGCGCGGGAATCTTGGCGAGTTCGGATACGACCTGCTCGATGTCGGCGGGGCGGATGACCCGGCGCCTCACGGGGCCGTCGGTGCGCACACCCGCGCCCGCCTCGTCTATGAGGTCAATGGCCTTGTCGGGAAGGAAGCGGTCGTTGATGTGCCGCGCCGCCAGTTCGGCGGCGGAGCGCAGGGCCGCGTCGGTGTAGCGGATGCTGTGGTGTTTCTCGTAGTGGGGGCGCAGCCCGCGCAGAATCTTGAAGGTTTCGTCAATGGTCGGCTCGGCGAGATCAATCTTCTGAAAGCGGCGGGCGAGCGCGTGGTCCTTCTCGAAGTGGTTCTTGAACGCCTCGTAGGTGGTGGCGCCGATGCAGCGCAGTTCTCCGGAGGCGAGGGCCGGCTTGATGATGGTGGAGGCGTCCATGGTGGACTCGGTGGTCGAGCCGGCGCCGACGATGGTGTGGATCTCGTCAATGAACAGGACCACGTTGGGCCGCTGGGCGGCCTCGCGGACGACAGCCTTGACGCGCTGCTCGAAATCGCCGCGGAACTTGGTGCCCGCGAGCATGCCGGGCATGTCGAGCGCGAGCACTTCGACGTTGGCCAGTTCGGGCGGCACGTGGACCCGGCTCCTGCCCTGCGAGGCCTCGTACAACGCGGCGGCGAGGCCTTCGGCCATGGCCGTCTTGCCGGTGCCGGGCTCGCCGACAAAGACGGGGTTGTTCTTGCGCCTGCGGCAGAGCACGCGCATGGCGCGGCGTATCTCGCGCTCCCGGCCGATGAGGGGATCCAGTTTGCCTTCGGCCGCCTTTGCAGTCAGCGAGACGGCAAAGGTTTCCAGCGCGCTCTGCTGCCTGCCCTCGCCCGCGGGCGCGTCGGCATCGTCCGTTCCGTCCTCGTCCCCGTCTTCGTCATACTCTTCAAAGTAGCCCTCGTCCCCGGGGTTCTCGATGGGGCGGGGCGGTCCGCCGTGACGCCCGCCCTTGACGACGCCGTGGGAGATGTAGTCGAGCACGTCCAGGCGCGTGATGCCCTGGCGGCGCAGATAGTGGGCGGCGTGAAGGTCCTCCTCCTCGAACATGGCGGCGAGCATGTCGCCCGCCTCGACGGCGCGCTTGCCGGCGTGCTGGACATGGAGAAACGCGCGCTGGAGAAGTCTTTCCAGGGCGTCGGTCTGCTGGAGGGTGATGCGCGTGCCCTCGGGCACGCGCTCGAGATCGCGGCTCAGGAATCCGTCGAGCACCTGC
>CALDSM010000574.1 GCA_937923585.1 uncultured bacterium | reverse complement strand
TCCAAGCGCACTTCAGGTGACAAGGACGAATAGTGCACAAACACGCTATGCCGCAAGAACTTGTCATGCTGTAACGCACCCGCGAGACTTTCGCATTCGCGGCGGGAGTTCGCAAACACGAGCAGTTTCGTCGCCCTGCCAGCTATCATCTTCTGCACAAGCGCCAGGAATTGGTTCGGACTTGCGATATGCCGAATTTGAGCATCAATCACACGTGTCGCCGAAAATGCAAGCAATTCGGCGTCAGCCGCTGGTCCCATAAGAAAGTCCCGGATATGGGACAGGTCGCCCACCGTCGCGGATAGTGCAGTCCATTGAAGACTGTTGGGTAAGACCTTCTGCAATCGCTGCAAGAGTATGGAAAGCTGAAGCCCGCGTTGCGTGCTGAAAAGCAGATGAACCTCATCAATGACAACGGCTCGCAAAGACTGAAGTGCTGAATCCTTCCGGAAAAGCATCACGTCAAGCGATTCCGGAGTGGTGATCAGAACATGCGGAACCGCCCCGCTTTTCAAATCGTCGCGGTCACCGTGTCGCACTCCAATGCGCAGATTAAGAGTGGCCAAAGGTGGGTGGAGCCGTCTCTCCAAGTCGTTGACAAGTGCCTTGGTCGGCGCAATGTAAAGGAGAAAAAGACAATCGTCCCTAATGGCGTCCCGCCAATATTTACTCACCAAGGGAGCCATTACTGCCTCGGTCTTGCCTGAACCCGTACCGGAGGTCAGAACCACATTACGACCGGACAGTAATGGCTCAATGGCCGCTTCTTGAGCTTCTCGCAGTTCAGGAAAGCGGCCATAGAATGCGGTCGCAATGGTCTTGTCCAGTTGGTTTGTCATTCGTCATCCTGACAAATACTGTCCAATTGTTTAACGGCCAGAGTGATCGCATGCCTTGTTCTGTCCTGAACTTGAACCCTTGTGGCTTCCTGCATCCAAGCACTGATATCACTTCCGCTAACCGCCGCCTGACTATTCCAACCATAAGCCAAAGCATGAACCGAAGCGATCCTCTTTCCTAGATCGACTAGGTGGCTGAGATCGAGTGGTGACATTTCGAATCTTGGCAATGCATCAAACCGTGAGAAGTCGAAATCCCATCTTCCCTTTGCCGATAATCTGTTCTTGCACTTCTCCACGAAATCAGGTGTCACTGCATAGAATGTCTTGACCGGAAACGCTTGCCCCGAAAAGAAATCGAACAGATTCCAGAAAGCCGCTTCTTGGTGTGATACATTTTTCAAATTCGTGATCACATCCTCGTACTCATCGAAGAGGATGATAAGACCCTGCATTCCTGCTGCACGAGCAAGACAGTCGAGATCGCGCACGGTTGCCCAGCTTTGCGCGTAGCCATTCGTGTGGAAAGTAAACACCTCATCGGCGTAGAACTTCGCAGCAGACCTTGGATCTCGAAAGTGTCTTCGCATGTTCTCGACTAGAGTTAGATATAGCCTCTTCCGCTCGGTCTTGTACTGCCACGGATTTAGCAGCCAGTCCTCGATAAGAAGGCACACATCCCTATCATCAAAGACCCAAGCTCGAACCGCCACGAATAGGGCTCGGCTCTGTAGGCACTGTGAATAGTCCCACTTCCCCCCATTTGAAAGTTTCGTCCAGAATTCGCCGTCAGCTTCTTCTTGGATCTTTTCCTTAAGGGATTCAAGAAAATATCGCACCCCCTTTACTCCATGTGCTCCGGGAATCTCAATATTGCGGCAAATGGCACCAAGCATTTGATCCATTCGGTTGAATCTGACGTTAGCGCTTGAATCCAAAGTCACGACACTAACGGCATAGTTTTGGGCCAGCGCTTCTTCGCGGATGAACCTCAACAAGTGCGTTTTTCCAGATCCATAATTGGCCTTGAGCAATAGAGCTGTTCCTGCACAATCCTGGAGCCGTTGCTGAAGTTCACTGATTTCCTTGCTCCGCCCAACGGTGAAATGTCGGACAAATCCGTCCGGCGGGATGCCTTTCCGAAGTGATTCAATTACCCGCTGTGCCTGAGAGGCATCCATGACTCAGTCCTCCCGGAGCCGGTCCATCACATCCTCGTAGAGTCTTTCTGTTTTTCGCGGTTCGCCTTCCATGTGATCGTCAAAATCAGTAATGAGCGCCTTCACTAGAAGACGCCAGAAGCGAACGGCAGCAAGCGACGGATGCATGCTGAACAATTCGGCCACCTTGTCCGCTACCGCAGGCTCGCTAGGCAAGGCCGATTCGTCCTCCGGGTAGGCCATAGCGTAAACGGCGCGAATCTTGCGCGCAGCCTCCTGATAGTCGTCAAGTTTCGTTTCAACCGCGTCGAGGTTCCAGATATTGTCCAGCGCGCGGGGATGACGTTCCTCAGGCTTGCCAATCCTACCGGAGAGAGCGCCATAGACGACGATGCCATGTTTGGGGTCCGAAAAGAAGTCCGGAGTGGTGGCATAGATAAGAAAGAGACCGGGAAGCGTTTCGATGTTGTTGATGAGGGACAAGAGATTGTTATGAGCATCGCGCAATGCAGATTTGCGCATGACCGAATAGGCTGTCTCCGCCTCATCGAACAGGATGAGCAAACCCCTGTAGCCGGAAAGGCGAACGAATGCTGCGAGTGACTGAAGCATCAACTTGGCGTTGTCTTTCGATACGATCTTGGTAACGCCAAACCGCTTGCGAAAAGATCCGACGGTTCCCTCTCCACTAAACCACTGGAGTATTTCGCCGCGTGTTTGTTCTATCATGGCGGGATTGGGGGCTTCTGGGAGGAAGGTTTCCCAGTACTTCTGAATCATCTTCTTGAAGTCGATGTCGATACCGTGGTCGGCCATCAGTGCCTCGGTGGCTTTGGTGTATTGCTCGAAGGGGATTTCATCACCAATCACTCGAGAATCCGTGGCTAGCCATGCAAGAGATTCACGAACCACCGTGCCGAATGGCGCAGCCTCAAGCGTTGTATGCCCTGAGTAGTAAGAGGGCGTGGCAATCTGCCGGACAATAGCAGCGAAAACGCTCTCAAACTTGTTTAACATGGCGCTGCTGACATCCAGCTCGACATTAGAGACCAGACAGTCGCTTTGAAAGGCTGCCTCTCGAAGCTGCCTAAAGAAATGGGTCTTTCCAGCACCCCATGAACCACTGACGAATCGGATGATACCGCGATCCGCTATACCAGTTAGATGGAATTTGCGGACTCCTTCCATGAGTTTCTCCTTGCCCACGGAGTAGGATTCGACTCCTCGCTGAGGCGGGATTCCCTTGCGAAGTGATTCTACAACCTGTGTTGCCACTGCCCGCTTGTCCAATGTCACACCTCCTTGAAGACGATAAAGCCGATATAGCCGCGGCCGGCGGCGCCATGTAGGAGCATTCCCTCATGGGTGTCTTTAGTTTGCTGCAAATCGAGACGCCGCCCTTCAACCTCAAACGGGCCTTCCTGTGCAAGCCGTGATAGGTCCACCAGAAATTCATCCGTTCGGAACCCTTTCACATTCTTTCCAAGTTTCCGTGTGACGTGGCGAATCGGAACGCTTGAACCGTCGGGGCGCTTCTCTTTCTTGATTATCGCCTTGTATTGAGCGCGTAGAGACTTGAGAAACTTCAACCCATCGCAAGCCCTTCCAAAGACACGTTTATGCTCTCTCTGAACGTTCTCAACGATGGCCTCAATGTCCGCCGGCAACTCGGCCAGACGCCCTTCGTAATCCGATAGGCGCGCAGTTCGCTTCTTCTCATCTATTTCAATCCGAAAAAATCCTTCCTGCAAGGTATATTTCGGATGCCGACTGGTCGCGTCTAGGGACAGGCCGCTCTCACGGAAAGCATCTTCCAAGAATGAGGGAAATCGGCGAAACATGCGGTCAGCTTCTTGCGTTGCCGAGCGGTAGGCCTCCTCTATTACTGGTATTGCCGGATGGCCTTGCGCTCTCATCATCTTAAGGCGCGGGGCTTCTCTTTCCAGCAGCGACAGGAGGTGCAAGGCCCAGCCTTTCGCCAAACAGTCCCTTAATTCCGCCCACGTTTTCTCTGTTTGAAATGCTGCATCCGCCTCTGACTTGAGACGCTGTGCTTCTGCTTTTGTAGAAGCGTACAACTCGCGAACCTGATCTGTTATCTCAACTGAGAATTCCATGCGTTCTCCATACTCTTCTTGATCTATACACCTTGTGTTTTGACAACCGCAACAACAGTCCCCTAGTAATAGGCCGTAACCCGCCGTTGCACGACGACACTCAGACCATGCTGTGATGTTCGATAATAATACACTTCTCGTAGACTGACGCGATAATACCGAGGCGCCCCGCTGACCGGCCGGGAAGAAAGGGACGCTTCCCATTTTCCGTCTTGACAACCGTTTCTTGACGTGCTCGTCTCACGTCATGCCCAGTGCGTTTTAGACGGGCGTTTTAGACGGGGACAGTCACCGTCTACTTATACAGCCCCTTTTTATATCGTCATCCGTGGCAGTTATTCGCGGGCGGTTCTTCGGGCCGATCTTGGGGGTCATTCTCAACGGGTTCCGCCGTTCCGGCGCAGGGGGTGCCGGCCGTCACCCGGCGGATTTCCCGGCGAAATTCCTCACTGCCGAGCGTTTCCATGAAGATCTCCCGCTCGGCCAGGACGTAGTGCATATGGGTGAAGCGGAGGTCGAGCAGCACCGTGTAGACCGCCACGATGACCAGAAGCACCACGGTCCCCCAATAGGCGAACAAGGCCAGCCACGGCCAGCCCCCGCTGATGAAGGCCACACCGTTCCACGCCATCACGGCGGCGGCCAGCACACTGGCAATGCCCACGGCGCGCCAGCCGCGTCGTGTCAAGAACTCGGTGCCCGGAAGCGGCTTGTTCTCATTCTCATCTGGTGACCCAGACCCGCTGCTCATAGCGTTCCCCTGTGGGACCGGTGACCACCCGCGTTGTCCAGTATCCCGTCGGCGGCGGGGGCGGCGGCGGGCCGGGAGCGTTGTAAACGGGAGCATGATAAACCGGCGGGGGCGGCGGAGTCGAATGCTCAATGGCATCGCCCACCAGCGCGCCCGTCAGCGCCCCTACGCCCGCGCCAATCAGCGCGCCCTCGCCGGTGTGGCCGGACTGGTTGCCGATAATCGCGCCCGCCCCGGCGCCGACGGCGCCCAGCCCCAGCGCACCCTGCTGCGCCGGCGTCGTCGCGCAGCCCGCAACCGCAAGGCAGGTCAGCAACCCGCCA
>CALDSM010000573.1 GCA_937923585.1 uncultured bacterium | reverse complement strand
CGAGATCTGATCGTGACTGGAGTTCAGACGTGTGCTCTTCCGATCTGTGGCGGCTGGTCTCCGCCGTGGCCTGAATCAGTTCGATGCGGGCGGGCAGCGCCTTGGTTCTTGCCAACTCGCGCTTCGTGGCGTCCTCTTTGGCGTCTTTGGCTTCCTTGAGCGCCTTGTCCGCCGCAGCCCAGACGCAGTCCATCCGCCCGGCGGCACGCAGGTACTGCAGATTGTTCAGCCAGTACTGGTAGCGGTCCTTGGCCCCCGCCCCCTGCACACGGTCGGCCAGCGCGGCGAATTGGTCCACAAAAACATAGTCATCCTTCGCCAAGTCCCACGGACGCGGATCGGGGAAGAAGGCGCCGGGTCCCGTGGTCCAGGTCGCGGGACGGGGCGTGACACAGTCCAATGCGCCAAAGACCGCCGCCGCCTCGACGGCGACTTCGGGACCGAACTCGTGTTCAGCCCAGTCGGCGTAGAAATCCGCGCCGGAGGGATTCTCAGACACCGGTTGCGCATCGGCGGCGTAATCGCCCCAGGCGCCGCCACCGCAGTTGATCTTCACCGACGCGGCCGGACCCTCCACCCGGAGGGCCGAGATGCACGGCCAGTCCACTTTCTTCTCGAAGGCAATCTCGATGCGCCCATCCCTCGCCTCAATGTCGTCAAAGTCCTCTGTCACGGCAATCCTTGCGCTGTCTGCCGCACGGGCAATGTCGTAGTCCTTCAGCAGCGTGTGGCCCTGCACCGCCACGTCAAACACACGCTTTCCCTTCTGAGAATGCACCGGTTCAAAAAAGCAGAGCGTAATCTTGTATCTGCCGTCCGGCACGGCGATGGAATAGCGCTTGGCGTCTATGCGGCAGGTTTGGAAGATCGGGTCTTCCCCGGTGCCCTTGATGTCCAGGTCCGTGTAGAGCGTGGCAATCGGGAATCCGGCCCGGGTGTCGCGCACGCGGTAGGAGCCTGCGGGCGGGACCGTGGTGGGCCACTGCTGGTCCCAGCCGGCCTTGGCCAGCGATGCCAGCGTGGGCGCGATGACGCGGGTGCGCCAGAAGATGCCCATGAGCCCGTTGCATCCGTATTCCAGGGCGGTTTGCGCGTCACGGCGCATGCGCCGCGCCCAGAACTGGGGTATGGACATGGCGGGGTCGTCCTCGACCCAGGGAATGGCCCACTTGCCGCGGCCCTGCACGCGCTTGAAGCCCTCGTCCACGGGCTCGAAACCCAGGTCGCGGTTGATGCAGCTCATGGAGAAATCCTTGGGCAGCTTGTTGTCCATGAGCGCGCGGTCAAACTGCGGCCCCAGCACCCACCCGCACGTGGCCAGTTGGAATGGCGCCCCGGTGCTCTTGAGCGCGTCATGCGCGGCCAGCAGGTCGCCGATGGTGCGGTTGACTTCGCCCTCATTGGTGCCGCTCCAGGTCCAGCCTTCGGGCGTCCAGAACCAGTAATAGTCGAGCGGGTGTGTCTTCTGGATGCGTGTGAAGACGCCCTCATAGGCGGCCCTGATGGTGGCCGGGTCGGGGGCGATGCCCAGGTCGGCCATGTAGTCCTTGTAAGTGTCGCCCCCGCAGTTTACCTTGACCGTCGCGCCGCTGCCCTCAACGGCAATCGCCGCGATGGCGGGCAGTTCGACCACCTTGCCAAACTCGATGTTGAGCGTGCCGTCGGTCACGGTCACATCAGGCAACTCGACGTCGTAGGCCTTGTTCTTGCCCACCTTGGCAAAGAGGTCGAGCTTTTCAATCACCTTCTTGCCCTGCACGGTCACATCGAACACCCGCGCGCCGGGCGTGTCATAGGCCACTTCCGAGAACTTCAGGGTGACCTTGTAGCTGCCGTTCGGCACCCTGAAGCGGTACGCGTCCAGGTTGTAGCGAACGGACTGGTAGAGCGGGTCATCCTCGGTGCCTTCAATGGCGCTGCCTGCGTAATTGGCGTTGGCCCCGCCCACGGCCTGCACCGATGCGTCGGGAGACACCGACTTTTCGAGGATGTATGGTGGAATGCGCAGCGGCGTCTCCGTGCCGATGCAGGTTTTCACGCCCAGCGTGCGCGCCAGCGAGAAGGCATCGCGGAACACGGCCCCGGTCCGGTTGAACACTTCATTGCACTGTTCCGGCGTGGTCGGTGCGGGCGTGAAGTCCTTCAGGAAATCCGCGCCAAACGTGTCGTCTTCGAACAACTGCGATGCGCCGCACGCGAAGTCGCTGGTCCTCTTGGCATGATAGCCCCAGCCGGAATTCTGGGCCGTGTTGAAGTACTGTGTGGGATAGGCGCGCTTGACCGTGCCGTCGTCGTTGACATCCCCCTTATCCCCCACCCACACGGTTGGCTCGGACAGCGGGTAGGTGTGCAGGCCGATGAAGTTCATCCCAATCTTGGGCAGTTGACCGATGACCTGGTGGTAGTTGTCCAGATTCCACCAGTCCGGACCTTCGGGAAAGTCATGGAAAGGCTGAATGCCGCGCAGTTCAAACAAAGGCTTGCGCGTCTCGTCCAACACGGGCAGCGCAAAGGGGATCTTATCGTCGGGAATCACGTCCCCATGCAGATAAAAGCGCACACCCAGGTGTTCGGCAAAACGGTAGGCGGCGTAAAGAACGGCCGTGTCACTGCCGCCAACGAGGAACACGCCGCGGTCGGCCACCGTGCGCAGCAGGTATTCCTGCGGCCCCAGCGCGTTCGCGGCCACGCGGACGCCTTCATCGCCACGCAGCAGCGCGCCGTCCTTGGCGGAAAGGAGAATCGCCGGTCCGAAAACGGGCTGCGCGTGGATGGACAGCAGGGAGTCGGTGCGCTGATAGACATAGCGCCGCAGTTCCCGCGCCGCGAACTGCACCACCGGCGACGCGTCCGCCGCACAGACGATGACCGTGTCTGGGGGCTTCGCGTCGGCAAAAGAGGGACCGGTCAGGACAAAAAACAACAGTGCGGCAACAGTGGACAAGAGGCGGTTCACATGCATGGCCGAATTCCTTCCGTTGGGGCGACTCCATCATACCCGTAAGGTGTGACCTACAGGAACTGCGGCCACCAGGAGCATTTGTTAACGGGGTGCCAATACCCCCGCCGACTGTATCAGCCATGGCCCTCCCACACCCAAATCCACAATGAGAAGTCCAGTTTCGTGACTGCTAAGTGCGGGGCAAGACGGTTTCGATTCAAGTGTAATCTCTTGTTAATCAAGAAGTTGAGTCCGCCCGTCAATAAGGAACACAGCCCGTGCCCGATGAGAGCATAACGGTCATACAGGGGGGATTTGAGAGCTGGGGTGGACCCCTGGCACCGAAGAACTCGCAGTTCCGGCTTCAGGTTGTTTACTTTGCGCTTTTGTTCTGCTATGATTCCGCCGTTTCGAGATAGGGCTTGGCGTGTGCCAGCCCTGTAAATCTATACAAGAAAGGGATTAACAGTGGCCATCAAGTACTTTTGCCCGAAGTGCCACCGGCGGTTTGTGGAATGGGGGGCGCAGAAGACGGGCTTCAAATGCCCCAATGCGGACTGCAACAAGGAAGAACTGAAGCTGATGGACTCGGCCGTGCTCATTGAGGCGGTAGAAAAACCCAAACTCAAGCGCGTCAAGCGAAAGAAGACCCCGCCCGTGCCCATCGGCGAGGACTTTGACGTGGATGAAGGCATGGTCGTCATGCCCCTTGAGGACGAGGACTTCGAGGATGCGGAGTCGGAGGAGGAGGAGGCCGAGATCGAAGAGGTTGAGGAAGTCGAGGAAGCCATCGAGGGCGTGGATGAATTCGCGGCCGTCGAGGACATCGAGGGTGTCGAGGACGTGGACGTGGATGACACCATCAGCGAGGACATTGAGGAGTTCGACGGGGACGAAATGCCGATGGAGGAGGAGATCCTCTGAATTGACAATGCACAACGGCGGGCGGTGACGTTGGGAGACCGAAGAGGTCATCAACCGCCTGAACCGGCCATTGTTGAGAAGAAACAGAAACGCCGCACGGCTTTCCCGTCATCCGGGGCATCCGTGCGGCGTTTGCCTTTTCAGGTGGTTTCGTGGCGGAGTGTCGCTACTCACTTGCCTTCGGCGCGAGCGCGGGCGGCAGGGTGCCCGCCGCCTTCTTGCTTTCCGCCGCGGTCGAGGTGACCAGAATCTTGTCAAACTGCAGGGAGAACTTCAGCGCCGGAACCGCCTTCTTGAATTCCTCGCGCAGCAGGGCCGACAGCGTGGCGGTTGCCGGAACGGAGAGCGTCATCTTGCGGTCCGCTTCGGGCACCTGCTGCGCCTCGGGGTCAACCGTGAGCGCGACCTGGGCGCGGTCGGCAAGATCCTTGAGCACTGTCAACGCGTCTTGGTCCTTGAACTCAAGCGGCGCGCCCGGGACGGGCGCGGTTAGCTTCTTGTTGAACTCGGCCGAGATTTCCTCGGCCACCATCACATCACTGCCTGTCTTTTCCGCCCCGGCCGCCCCTTCCACCGCGTTGGCCGGATTGGCCGATTCTATGCTGGCCACCAGCCTGCGCGGTATCTTCATGGGCGGCTGCCCTGGCGCATACTCAAGCTCGACCACGCTGGGGCTGACACGCAGCACTTTAGCGCCGCGCAGCTTCCGCCCGCTTTTCAGCACCACCGTGTCGCCCTCGATTTTGAATGTGGACAGGGATTCCCTCACCGGCGTCTTCTCGCCTTGCCCCTCCGTCTTTTCCCCGTCCCGTGCCTCACCCTGGTCTTCCGTCGCCGCCGGGGCCTCGTCCCTCGACGCACCGCCCTTGAACTCGTGAGCCTTGGGTGCCGCGTCCTTGTCAGCGTCCGCGTCCGAGCCCTGTGCGAAAGCTGCGCAGCACAGAACAGATGCCGCAGCCAGGCAGAAAATACCGAATCTAACGAACATCAACAGTTCCCTCACTGGTCGTGTCACACCAGCATTCTAGAACCCGGCCGAAACCATTTCAACTTTGTGTGCGGCAAAGGGAACCTTGTGGTGTCTCGCCCGCTTCTTCACCGGCCCGCGCGCGTCCCCCGCATTCGTCCCAGCGCTCCCATCTCCTGCTCCGCGGGAACTACTCCATCGGCACAAAAATCGCCGCCACCGCATCATGCGCCCTGTTGGCCAGCGCGATGCGGTCTTCCGCAGTCACGGCGGTTTCGGCGAAGGTGACCGCCGCCTCATGGTGCGGCAGGGCTAACAGGCCGACGAGGTAGCGAAAGAAGTCCCTAATCTTGTCCGCGCCGTAGGATTCAAGGTTGGCATCAGGCATGTCGCTTCCGGCCGGACGGTAGATGGCGGCGGTATGGAAGATGACGGCCTTGAACGCGGACGGGCATCCGGCCGGCGTGCGGTAGGTCACGCTGCCGCAGGAAACGGGCATGCCTGCCTGGATGGCCGCCTCGAAAAGGGCCGCCCTGAACTGGCGGACCACGGTCCCGCGCGGCACCTCAAACACGGGCGTCTCCGGCGCAAATGCGACACTGTCACCGGCGCGCAGCGCCCCGGTGACATCGGCAATGATGCGGGCCGTGTCTTCCTGGGTACGTTTCACGAAAAGAGGGTTGAGTCCGCGGACCAGAATGCCGGCGATCGGCGCGGTTCTCAGGGGGGCCTCCGCCACAAAACGGGCGTCGGGAAGCACCGTGGTAAAGACGAAGAAGTCGAGCCAGCAGGGATGGTTGAAGACGAACAGATACGGCGCCTTCGGCGGGGCGCCCTGGATAACGATGCGCGTGCCGGTGAACCAAAGCACGCCCCGCATCCATCGGCGCGACAGCCCCCGCTGAATGGATCGCGCGCATCCCGGCGCAACCCACCCAACCGGAGCAATCAGGAGCGCGAGCGCGGCGCACGCCACGCTGAAAGTGAGCGCACCGGCCAGCCGCAGCAGCGCGCGGACATATCCGGCCGGATTGGGAGACGGCGGCGGCCCAACGTCCGGGTACTGCGGAGGCGTGTCGTTCACGGCCAGGTTTCCTGCGGTTTTGGGCGGTCCAAAGTGCGGGAGTCGCGGGGCTTCAAATCGGCGCCCCGCCCCGCGCGGAGCATTCCCGCACCCCGCTCGCAGCGCCGCCCGTGTCTTCCCAACACCTATTTCTTCAGCGTCTTGCCGTAGGCAAAGGCCGATCGGAAGAGCGTCGTGTAGGGAAAGAGTGTAGATCTCGGTG
>CALDSM010000572.1 GCA_937923585.1 uncultured bacterium | reverse complement strand
CAATCCGGGACTCGACGACATCACCGGGCTGTCAGCACTTCCAGATTTGAGCGTGGTCGTCCTTCACAACACGCAAGTGGGGGAGATAGAAAGTCTTACCGCTCTCATAACCGACCAGGTCGCCGAAGGCGAGGGCGGCGTGTTGAGCATAAGGGGGAATCCCGCCCTCACGGACGCCAAAACCACCGCGTGCCCGATTCTGGGAACTATCGCGGGGAACGGCCACATCGTGGACCGCGATTTTGCCTGCGGGTCGGAAGTGCTTGTCACCGTGGCCGTGTCCCCGGAAAACGCCGGTTCGACCGATCCCCCTGCGGGCACCTATCCGGTGGAAACGGGGGCAAACGCGGAGTTGCAGGTCTGGCAAACCAATCCCGGCTACGTCTTTTCCCATTGGTCAGGCGACATCGTCGGAACGGAACGTACGGTTCCGTTGACCGTGACGGGATCCATGAGCGTGACGGCGAATTTCCTGGCGGGCGGTGACTGTACGCTGAACCTTCTGGAACCGGAGGGCGCGGGAACGGTGCGGCCCGCGCCGGGCGCATGGGCCTGCCGGTTGAACGAGCATCGCCGCGTCACCGCCACGCCGCACCCCGGCTGGGCCTTTGCCGGATGGACGGGGATGGACGGGCAGGGAAACAGCATATCCGGCCCGTCCACGCTGGAACTGGACATGCGCGGCGATATCACGCTCCGGCCGACGTTCCTGCCCGCACAGCACGTGCTGCGTATGAGCGCTGACTACGCCGGCGTTTCCGATCCCCCGGCGGGCACCTATTATCATTTGGACGGTGACGTGGTGACAGTTACAGCCATCAACCCGCCCAACTTCTGTTTTGCCGGGTGGACCGGCGGACTCGTGGCCGACGCCTATGCGCAGACGACCACCATCACCATGCGGAACAGTTGCACCCTGGAGCCGACCTTCGTCTCCTGCACGAACATCCCCCTGACGGTGGTGGTCCAGGGCTCCGGATACACCAATGTGGGTGAGGGCACCGGGTACTATAAAGTGGGCGACAGTGTGACGCTGGAGGCCACACCTTATGGAAATTCGGGCTTCATACAGTGGCAGGAAGATGGTCAGAGTCTGAGTTCCGACACTACCCTGGAGATGATCATTTGCGCAAGCGACGCCGGTCGCACGATTGAGGCCCGGTTCGATCCCCCCTTCTATCTCGACGACTTTCAGCGGTGGCTTATAGACCAGACGCCGGACGGAGAGGACGTCCCGAACATCGGTGCCTATATGCTGAAGTGGCCGCAGATTACCGGCTGGACGGAGCAGGGCGTGACTCAGATTCCCCGCGACAAGGTGAACGGGCACGACATGCCAGACCTGGTATGGCTGTCCACACTGGGCCAGTGTATGGAGTACGGACCGAATCAGCACCAAGTCATGGAAGTTTACCGCATAAACGTGAACGCATGGAACGTTTGGCTTGTCGAGGCTGAGCAGAAGGCCGTGGTTCCGAATGGCATCCCATCCTCAGACCTGCACACCTACGCCGCCTACTCGTCGCTCAGTGAGACGATGCAGAAACTGGCAATAGCGCATTTCCGCGCGGCACACGGCATGGGGCCGGGTGACGGACCCAATGGTCTGCTGTCGTTCGGCCGGCTGGCGCTGGACGGAGACGCCGACGGTGACGACTTCTCCAACTTGGACGAATGGCTTTACGCTGACTGGAAACAGCGCAGTTCATCCAGTTGGCACCTAGCCATGTTCGAGGGGTGGGAC
>CALDSM010000571.1 GCA_937923585.1 uncultured bacterium | reverse complement strand
CAATGCTGGTGCTCCAGAGGTCGATTTCCAGTGCCACGACCTGGTCCAGGCCCGTGAGCGGCGGCTCGGGCTGTTCAAATCGCTTCCGGTACTTTACGCGATGGATGCCATCGAGAATGTTGAGTTCGCGTCCGTCGCCGTCCGGATAAATATCGAGGAGCTTGCCGGTGAAGTCCGTGTCGGGCGCGTCCGAAGACACGTACAGCCGAACCGATACGCGGCCGGCAACCTCGACGGGCCCGGGCAGCGGCGCCGTGGCAAATTGCAGCAGATCCTTGCGCTGACCGTATTTCCGCTGGTCCTGGGGCCCGTGCGGCACATTGGGGGTAAGGTTGGGACCGCCTTGGGTCGGATAGGGATTGTTCGGATCAAACAGGAACTCGAGCGGCGCGGCATCGGTGCCGGGGGGCGCGGCGGACAACACGCCGTCCGCGTGCAGGTAGTACGGCGTAATCACGGGTGTAAACGGCGGCCACGTTTCCGCGGTGCGCCACTCGTTGCCGGGTGCGTCCGGGGTGGTGTCGTCGCCCATGACGTAGTACTGCACCTTCGGGAGGCCTTTCAGCACCCCGCAGTCCCCCTTGAGGTGGCAGGCGTAGAACGCGCGTTCCAGCTGGTTCACCTCCACGGCCATGCCATTCTTGGCCTTGGGGTGGTAGTCCATGGGCATGCGGCTGATGTGCGGTGTCCAGTGCATCACGAGATAGTTTTGCCCGCGCGCGCCGTCACCGCCGTTGCGCTCGCGGGACGTGAATCCGTCGATGATTCCCTGCTGAAAGATGTCGAACCAGCCGCCGTAGAAGACGGCCGGCGCAGTGATGTCCGCCGCCTTGGCCACCGCGTCATAGTGCATCCAGATGGGGCCGTAGGTCGGTTGGGCCTTGTAAAACGGGATGAGATGGCGCTGGAACATCGCGGTAAGCCAGCCCTCCGCATCGTTCTTGCGGAAAACGCCGCCTTGATACATGCCATCATGGTACCCGCTGGCGTAAGCGCGGTGAATGGCCTGCGCGGCCAGATCGCGCGTCGCGGGCGCCAGCAGCATCTGCGTAATGCCGAGTGCAGAAGTCCCGAATGTGCCGACCTTCCCGTTGCACCACGGCTGCGCGCGCATCCACGCGACCGTGTCCGCGCCGTCCGACAGCCCGGGCCGCCAGCCGTCGGCATAGAAGACGTTCGGCTCGCCTTCACTCGCGCCCATTCCCCGCAGGTCTTGTATGACGCACGCGTAGCCCGCTTCACGGTAGCCCTTGTTCAGGAAATTCACCATCTCAAAGATGCGGCCATAAGTCGAGCGGAGCAGTATGGCTGGCCACGGTCCCTGGCCCTCTGGAAGGTAAACATCGGTGGCGAGACCTGTTCCGTCGGCCATTGGAACGCGCACGAATTCAGTCGGGTCGGCCGCTGGCGCGTTCGGCATGAAAACGCGGTGGATAAGGTTGCGGCATCCCTGTTCCATCCACGGCAAATCGGACGCTGGTGCACCCGGCAGAAAAACAAGCGATGCCAAGCCAACAATCAGCCAATGCCGCACCAGCCGTGCTTCGGGCCTCATGGTTCCTCCTTGCTGTCGCAAACGCACGTTCAAAGGCAAAAAAATGCTCAGAAGGTCACGGCGGAAACAATGCCGAGAACCCTTGCCAGGCTGCCGGTCGCGGGCGGCATGCCGCCGCGTTCCTGGTAGCGTACAAAATCCACATGCCCGTCGAGGTAGAGGACGTTGGCGCCGCCGGGAATGTGGTTATAGGCGTCCACGTCGGTGGCAACGTGATCAAATATGATGAAGATGGTGCTCTGCGCCCGGGCGCTCGCGCCCGGGTTGTTGATGTCGGTTATCATGAACCGCTCGATGCCTTCGCGCAGCCGGTAAATGGTATCGCCGCCCCCGTTGCCGTAGCCCTTGGTTCGTTCTCCAGACACGTCGCGATCGACTTGCGCCGCAATGGCGGCGTTGTCTTTGTTGTAGATTCCGGCGATGAGCGCGGCGTTGACCAACTGCATCAACCCGCTGATGATCTGCGTCGGCCCATCGCCCGAAGTGTCCGCATCGCCAAGGTCGTAGACGGCCGCGAGCACTGCGGCAAGGCTATCAATGGGCGTCGTGCCGTACTGATCGTGGAGCCGGTCCAGAACCCAGCTCGCGTAGAAGTAACTCGAGTCTATGGCGTCGGCGCATTCGTCCGTGCCCGCGATGATATTCCAGCACCACGTGCCGTCTTTGCGTTTGGCTTTGCCGATGGCGGCGCCCAATTCCGGGTCCGAGGGACAGAAGGCAATCATCGGGTCCGTGAGGTACTCCGGATAGATGGAGAATGCCTTCGGCCCGAAATCGAGGCGCACCTCCAACGCGCCGTCAGCCCGCGGATAGGCGCCAAACTGAATCGGCGGATAGCTTTCTCCCTTCGATTCATTGGCGTACATCTTGAAAACCAAGCCCCACTGTTTCAGGTTGTTCTGGCAACTGGCCCGGCGGGCCGCTTCGCGCGCCCGGGCCAGGGCGGGCAGGAGAATCGCCGCCAGTATTCCGATGATGGCAATCACCACCAGCAGTTCGATGAGCGTAAAACCTTTCCTGCCCATGCGGAAATCTCTCCTCTCTGGGCGCAAGATGCCGGCGGCGCCGGACGCCGATGTTGCCTGTCACATGGCGCCCCACATCAAAGGCATCACGCAAACGCCTTCAAAGTTACTCTGCGAGGGGGGCGAGCACTCCCAGAACGGACGCCATAATGCCATTGACGGGTGCCGTGCCGTTCGTTTTCTGATACCGGACGAATTGCGCGTGGCCGTCCATGTAGAGCACATTGCAGCCGCCGGGGAGGTGGTTGAATCCGTTGGTGAAGGTGGAGAATTGGTCCAGCATGACGAAGAGGTCGCTTTGCGCCCGCGCGTCGGACCCCGGGTTGTTGATGTCCGTAATCATAAAGCGCTCGACCCCTTCGCAAAGGCGGTAGACCGTGTCGCCGCCGCCGTTCCCGCAGCCGGCGAGAACGCCGCCCGACACGTCGCGGTCAACCGCGGCCATGATGGCGGAATCGTTGTTGCTGAGGACAGCCGCTATCGCGTCAGGAGCAGTGACGCCCTGCAGGAGCGCGTTAACCAGTTGCTTGGAGCCCTGACTCGTAGTGTCTATGCTCGCTGGCAGGGTTCCAAACATGCCGGCAAAGTTCGCCAACGGCGTGACGGGGGTGGTGCCATATTTCTCGTCGAGCCGGTCAAAGGCCCAGCCCAGGTAGCCGTAACTGGCGGCAACGGTCAGCATGCAGGAATTGGGCCAGGCGACGACATCAAAGCACCAGGAACCGTTGTCATACTTTGCCCTGGAAAGGGAAGTGCTCAAACTCGAGTCCGAAGGACAGAAGCAAATCGCAGGGTCTGCCAGGTATTCGGGATAGATGGATGGCACCCTCGGACCCAATGTGAACGCCTGCTTTTGGCGCCCGCCGCCTTTCACCGTAAATACCCCCATAAGCAGCGGCGGAAATTTCCCGCCCGGAGACTCGCCGCTATACATCTTGAAGACTAGCCCCCACTGCTTCAGGTTGTTGGCGCAGCTGGACCGGCGGGCCGCTTCGCGGGCGCGCGCCAGCGCCGGCAAGAGGATCGCGGCCAATATCCCGATGATGGCTATGACAACGAGCAACTCGATCAGCGTAAAGCCCTTTTTGCACATGTCTCGTTTCTCCTGAACAAGGTTTTATATCGAGCGCTCGTAATATAATCGGGATGCAGGCACCTTGTCAAGTGTTTTGAGAAAGAGAAACTCGGGCGGAAACAGGAATCGGCGGTTGACCGAAACTACGCAATCACCACCGATACCTCGTTCACCAAAGAGCTATTCTTGCCGGTGAGGAAGCGGATGATGAGGAATCCCATTACGTATGTCAACGTCTTGCTCGCCTGCTCGCGGGACATTTCCAGGGCGACAGAGAGCAGTTCCAGCAACGCAGACTCTGCCTGCGCGAAGTCAAGTTCCTTGCGGAATTTTTCAAAACCGACGCATCTGGCATAGTCCGTCAGAATAAGAAGGTACGAGTTCAATTCGGGCTCTTTTGAATCAATATACTGCATGACCAGGGCCAGCCGTTCCGCGGGGTTTTGTCCCCTGACGACAGCATCAGCGAGTTCCAAAGTGACCTTCTCGACAAAGGACCGCACCAGCCGGCTGAACAGGTCTTCCTTGGACTCGAAGTAATGGTAGAGGATACCCGTCGAGACACCGGTGACCCGCTCCAACTCGCGCGTTGTTACGGCCGCATATCCCTTCTCAAGGAAAACCCCCAGGCACTTGTCGAGAAGTTCTGAGCGTCGCTGGTCGTGGTCCACAATTTTGGGCATGAGTCGTATTCCTGCTGATTAGCCTATTCTAGACAAGGTGGCGTACAAGTGCAATGACACGGCATCATGTTGGATAAACGCGCTTTTCAGGACAGCACCGACGAAGCCGTACCGGACCGGCCGGAGCAGGATGTGGACGTGAACCTGACTACCGATTGAATGCTTATCGGATAACTTGTCTGACTTTCGCTCCCGCCCCCATCCCCAACATCCGCCCAACAAACACCCTCTGTCCCCGCCCATCCATCCGTGTCACAGGCCGCAATTTCCCCTCTGACATCCTTCCAATCTCCTGAACTTTACCCGCAAATCAACCGGGATTTTACAGAGGTGAAGGAACTGTTGAACCCTCTTAAGATCCACTCCAAATTCCTGTGACAAGCCCGCGGGTTCGAAGCCGGGTATCCCGCCAAGAGCTGGCGCGGCCACGCGGATTGCACTAGTATTCCATCAGTGGCCTGCGAAAGAAACGCCCATTTCACTCGACTGGCCGCTGCACCAGGCTGTTCCTGCCCGATTGGCCCCACTTGTGCAGTCTATCGGAGCAACCAAGTATACCTTGACACAGGAAACGCGCTACCCTAAGATATGAACATGTAATGAAGGGGCCATTATGGGTTGGCACGGCGTGTTTTACTGTCAGGAGATTCTGAAATGAAGATGGCTTGGTTTGTCTCGACGGCTTTGTGTGTTGCGGCGGTTCTTGCGCCCATTCCCGGAGGCATTGCCGTCGCGCAGGATGCCGATGCGGCCGCCGCGAAGGCGGCGGCGCCCGCAGATGCGCAATGGATCCGGCAGCAGATGGAGACTTTGGTGGCCGGGCTTGATGCGGCGCTGAAGGCCGGGGTGCTGTCGCCGGAGGAGCTGATCGTCATCGCATACCAGCTGTCGCAGGGGCGAACGCCCACGGCGCTGGAGTTTTTCGTGAGCCGTGCGCAACTGGAAGAATGCGCGCTCACGGCCAACCAACTGCTTTCGCAGATCGTGTGCGGCGGAGAAGCGGCCGCCGTGTGGGACCGGTGCCGTGCGTTCCTCGAAAAGGCGGTGACGGCGACGCTGGCATCCACGCCGGAAACCAAGGCGCTGGCGGCCGAATTGGCGGCCACGCCGCGGGCCAAAATCGGCGCCGAGCTTAAGGCGGCTGAGGCGAAGGCCGCGGCTAAGGCTGCGACGGCCATCAAGTCGGCGGAGGAGGCCGCACCGGCCCCCAAGGCCGGAGTCCAGTACAACACGTATTTCGGCGACATCCACAACCACAGCACCCTGTCCGACGGCGACCTTTCGCCCGCGCAGGCCTACGCGCACGCCCGCGATGTGGGCAAAGTGGATTATTTCTCGCTCGCCGACCACGCGGAACAATTGATCATCTGGCCGTGGGACAACAAATGGGACGAGTTGAAGGATACGGCCAACGCGTACAATGCCCCCGGCACGTTCGCAACGCTGTTCGGGTTCGAGTGGAGCGAGCCGCTGTTGGGCCACGTGAACGTTTGGAACACAGATCGGAAGAGCACACGTCTGAACTCCAGTCACGATCAGATCTCGTA
>CALDSM010000570.1 GCA_937923585.1 uncultured bacterium | reverse complement strand
AAGATGACAGACAGTAGTACGGAAAGCACACGGAAGAAGAAAGAACCACAGAGGCACACTGAGAAGGGAGAGCATCTGGGATTGGAAAGGAACGAACAAGAGGTGAAATCACCGCGGCTTGCGAACGTTTTCGAGCATAGTAGTACGGAAGAAGACCGCGAACAGCAAAGCGACTGACCACAAAGAGCACAAGAAACTCAAAGAGCAACATGGCATCTGTTTGCTTTGCACACCATGAGCTATAGATGACGCGTGATCAACCTCTGCGAAAAAATACCAAAAGATGACCGACCGTAGTACAGATGTCTGTTAATCCTGATCCACCGTGCGCCTCTGTGCCCTCTGTGGTTCTTGCTTGCAGTTTCATGTCACAGCCATAATCCCTCCTGTCATCAACCCGATTTGCGGAGGTATAAATGTTCTACAAACACGATATGTCCGGTTACCGTCCCGCCGTTCCCGGCGTGCGGATGAAGACGCTCGTTTACGGCGACAACACGCTCTTTACCGAGTTCCTTCTGCAGGCCGGTCACACCCTGCCGCGGCATGCCCATGAGCAGGAACAGACCGGCTATCTCGTATCGGGTTCGATACGCCTGTCCATCGGCGATGAGACATTCGATGTCGAACCCGGCGACAGTTGGTGCATTTCCGGCGGCGTGGAGCATGGCGCGAAAATTCTCGCCGATTCCGTCGCCATTGAGGTCTTCTCGCCTGTCCGAAAAGACTATTTGCCTGAAATGCGGCCATAGAACGCCGCGAAACGCATGCACAGGCACGTCTTTCAGACTGGCGAAAGGCGTTTCCGCGGAAAGCAGGGACGCGAAAAACAGGGACAGACACGCCTTTCATACTGCCGAAAGGCGAGTCAGTCCCTGTTTTTCACTAATCCCCGGGGGCGAATGATTATTTCGTGTTCATGACTGGCGGCTGCATCTCCGCCGCTCTCTTGAGATATCTGGCGGCCTCTTCCTGGCGGCCCGTCCTGGACAGTATCTCGCCCAAACCCGACGCAGACCTGGGGTTGTTCGGGTCTATTTCAAGCGCCTTCCGGAATTGCGCCTCGGCTTCCGCATAACGCCCCCGGTTCAGCAGGCATGCGCCCAGACTCTGCATGAGCGGCACCCCCTTCGGATCAATCTTCAGCGCCCGCACAAAGCAGGACTCGGCATCCTCGAACCGCTGTTGCCCCATGGCGATCAGGCCGAGTTTGTTGAGCACGCCGGGATCGCCCGGCGTTTCGTTCAGCACCCTCTGAAGGCATGACTGGGCTTCCTCGGCGCGGCCCTGCCCCATGGCAACCGCGGCGAGGGTGTTCAGGGCTTTCAGGTTCAGGGGCTCCAACGCCAACGCCCTGTTCAGATACGCCCTTGCATCCTCGTGGCGACCCTGCTGCAAGGCGAGCATGCCCAGATTTTGCAGTGTGCCGACGTTTTTCGGATTCAACTCCGCCGCCTTCTTCAGGCAGGTCTCGGCTTCGGCGTAGTTTTGCCGCTGCGCCGCAAGGATGCCCAGGTCGTTGAGCGCACGCACGCTTTGCGGGTCCAGTTCCACCGCTTTCCTCAGGCATCTTTCGGCTTCGTCGGGCTTCCCGCTTTCCACGGCGGCCGAGCCCATGTTCAACCAGGCGAGGGAACTTTCCTGGCCGATGGCGATTGCATGGCCAAAGAGCACCGTGTCGTTGCGCCAATAGCTGGTCTGGATGCCCGCATCCACGGCCAGCGCCAGGAGCGCCGCGCAGGACACGGCGGCCAGGACGCGTTTTGACACATTCCAGACCATGGCCAGGTCGGCCAGACCCCAGACGGCCATGAAATACAGGCCCATCAGCGGCAGGTGCGTGTAACGGTCCGCATGGGCGAAGTCGCCAACCCGGATGATGCCGATGACCGGCGCAAAAACGCCCAGGTACCAGAACCATCCCACCGTCAGCCAGGGCCGACGGCGCAGCTGCGCAAGACATAGCACGGTAATCGCCGCCAGCGTCACCGCCGCACCGGCCACCTGCCACAGCGGCCGTGACGCCGGGTACGGGTAAAACGCCGCCAAGTCCGACGGCCACACAGCCTTCACCAGGTAGAGCGCATAGACATAAAGCGCGTTGGCGCACCGCGTCGCCAGGGAGACCTTTCCCGCAACGTCAATATTCTCCCCGCGCAGTTGCATGATGACGGTGCTTAGCGCGGACAGTGCCGAGATCAGAAAGAGGGGAATCTTCTCCGCAACCAACCGGGCTGCTTTCCTGGCCGTGACGCCAAGGGGTTCGGAGAAATCCAGCCGGCGCAGCGGCCAGCAATCCAAGAGCAGCAGCGCGCAGGGCAGCGTTACCATCATCGGTTTTGACATCACGCCAAGAACGAACGCCGCGACGACCGCCGCGTAGCGAAGCAGGCCGCCCTTGCGGACGTACCAGCCGTATGCCCCCATCGCCAGCGCCCAGAAGAAGACGCACAGCACGTCCTTGCGCTCGGAAATCCACGCCACGGACTCCACATGCAGCGGATGCACCGCGGACAGGGCGGCAACCGCCGCGCTCGGCCAGAATCGTCCGGTCAGCGTCCGCATCGCCAGAAACAGCACCACCGACGCCGCGGCATGGAAAATGAGATTGCCGAAATGATGCCCCCACGGATGCAGGCCGTACAGGGAGCAGTCCAGCATGTGCGACATCCAGGTCAGCGGATGAAAGTACATCGCCTTTTCCGTGGTGAACGCCCACCCGAGGGACTTCAGATTCAGTCCCGCCTGCACCTGCGGTGCATCCGTGACATACAGGTCGTCGTCATAGCTCAGGAAGGAGAACCCGAGCGTCTGGGCGTATATCGCAATGCAGGCAAGCACGAACCCCGCGCAGACGGCGACCACGAGCACCCGCTGCCTGCGCCGCTCGGTTTGCGCGGGGGAATCCTTGTCCGAGGCCGTGCGGCGCATCGCCACCGGCTTTGCGGCCTGTCTGGTCTTCTTGCTTGGCTTTGACTGTGGCATGTTATCCAGTATGTCACGGTTTTCGGCACAGGATAAAGCAGGGCCCACGTCCTGACGGTGCCCCACCTTGCGTCGTCATTGCGAGCGAAGCGCGGCAATCTCGTTCTCTCGATGGCCCAGACGTTAAGCTATGGTTACAAGAGACTGCTTTGCTTCACTTCGTTACGCGCGCAATGACGCGGCCGGTTGGGGTTGCCAGCCATCATTAAAGGTCATCGTACAAATCCCGCCATTCAGGATTGCTGTCTTCTATCAAAGCGACCTTCTTTGCCCGCGACCCGGCCTTAATGTGTTTCTCCGCCTCGATAGCCTGCATCATCGTGGGAAAGTGTTCTGTATATACGAGCTTGCCCAGCTTGTATTTGCTGCTGAACACGCCTCCCCGCCCTTGTTTGTGCGCATAGATCCGGGAAGAAAGGTCCGCCGTCACACCGGTGTAGAGGACCGTGTTTCCGTTGTTGGTAATGATGTAGACACAGGGATCCTTTGCCACCTCGCACTCCTTTCAGAGTTTAAGACATGCCAAACCACGCCAGCACATTAGCACTAAACCAGCGGCATGGCAAGAGTGTGTCCGGGAAGGACAGGGAGCGCCCTGCCGTTTGAGGACGAAAACCTCCCGTCATTGTGAGCGAAGCACGGCAATCCCTTAGAGCCTCTAACAAAACCCCTTGAGGGCGTTGCAGCAAATGATGATACAGCCAAGGCACAAGAAGGCCTCATGAATATCAGCACGACGTTCATACCGCACGCGAAGCCTTCGGAATTGATGAAGCCAAGATATTGTCCTCTCGATGACCCATCTTGTTTTCCCCAGTCCGCTGCCATGTTCTGTGCGGCGGCGGGCGGTGACCGGTGTGATTCCCTTGGCGCGCAGCACCCTGCGGTGTGGTTCGGAGTCATAGGCCCGGTCTCCTTGGACGCGGTCAGGGCGGTGACGCGGTTTTCCGCGCTTTCCGTGAACACAGGGAATGGCCTCTACCAATGGCAGCAACTGGGTGACATCGTGCGCATTGGCTCCCGTAAGCGTAAAGGAAAGCGGAACACCATTGGCATCGCTCAAAATGTGATGCTTGCTCCCCGACTTGCGACGGTCCGTGGGATTGGGACCCGTTTCTTGCCCCCAAAAACTGCGCGGACCGAAGAACTGTCTACTACCGCACGAGACCAGTCGATTGCGTTGGCCCCGCGCAAAGCCGAAAGAAGCGCCGCGTGGACTTGTGCCCAGACACCCTCCTTCTGCCAGTCCCGAAGGCGCCGCCAACAAGTCATCCCACTGCCGTATCCCAGTTCCTGGGGAAGGTCTTCCCAAGGGATGCCAGTCCGCAAGACAAACAGTATCCCCATCAGCACTTTGCGGTTGGGTATCGGAGGACGACCGTTGCTCCGAACAGGCTTGTCCGGGGGAAGCAAAGGCTCCAACCGTTCCCACATCTCGTCGGGCAGAATCATCCGGGCCATAGACAGTCTCCTCTACAGCCCATGTTTCTGTTTGCCTGTAAGCCCCGCAGCGTGTCATCTTTTACAACTCGTTTGAACCTTTGTCAAGGGTTTTGTCAGAGGGTCTTAGAACCATAGCCCAAGGTTCGGGCCATCGCGAGAACGAGATTGCCGCGCTTCGCTCGCAATGACGGGGCGTTGGGGTGTTGGCCGGTAACCAGTCTAATGACGTAACCTTGCCGCTGTATCTTCTTATAGGGCGAGATATGCCGGTTCGTCGCATCCGAAGGGATACCCATGATTTCTTATGTGCGCAAGCCCGCCGAGCCTCTGTCTAGCACGCCTAATTCCGGTGGGCCTTTCCTTTTTCGCATGAAATAGCGGAAGCGTCCACGGAAACGCTCGAAATCTTTCATATCCGGAGAATGGGCTAGCTCGTCATCTTGACAATGCCTCGAGCAATATCCTTGAGTACCTTGTGGCGAGTGTGACCCCTGAGCGAGGACAGGGGCTTATTGATGTCGTGGAGTGCATTGAACTTGGTAAATGGCTTCCCTTCGTACATCGCGTGACCAACTAGCACCCAACTGAGCTTCACATTGGCCTTCTCTGCCTCCGAGATCAGGAAAGGCAATTCCACCTCCATGATAAAGTCCGATGCCAGAAAATGCATGCTCACTAGAAGGATTCCAGCCCGTGCACTTAGTAGAGCGTTTTCTATCTCACGACGCCAATCCTGGCTGGGTTCAATCTTCTTGTCATACCAGAGTTCTAGTGCCTTACAATGTAATTCCGGCGCCAGCATGAGCAGTAATTCATCCAGCCAAGGCCTATCCTCGCGGGCGTAGCAGAGAAACAATTTAGCCGGTGCCGCCGCTTTAACTTTATCTGAGTCTATGCTCGGCTCAAGGGTGTAAGCGCTTTCGTATGGTTTGCACTCAATGGGCACAGACGGGTACGTTTCCAGCGTCATTTCTGGGTGTTCGCTGTCCGCGTGAACAGGTTCTGGTAAATTCAACAGCAATGGAGTGGATTCAGGCAACCGTGTTTCAGCGTCGGCCTTACATGTATTAGCCATTTCTCCTTTTTCGGCAAGCCTTATCTTATTCGCGGCTGCCCTCGCAGCGCTCGACTGCGCTGCCGTGCATGCGGCAGCGATCGCCACACAATACGTCTTCTCTGCCACCCGCGCCGTTTCCGCCTTCAACGACGCCATGGCTTCCGCCCACGCCGGACAATCCTCTGCCCGCGCCTCCTCCTCCTCTGCCGCCACCGCTCGCTCCGCCGCCTCATGCGCCTCCGCCCCCTCCGCTGCCGTCCATGCTGCCCACGCTGCCGCCAGTGCCGAACGGCGCCGCTCTTCATCCTGCGTGCTCTGCGCCGCCGTCCATGCCGCCGCCGCCGCTACTCTAGATCGGAAGAGCGTCGTGTAGGGAAAGAGTGTAGATCTCGGTGGTCGCC
>CALDSM010000569.1 GCA_937923585.1 uncultured bacterium | reverse complement strand
CATCAGCGTGCGCCGCTCGGCGTCCGTGCGCGCGACAAACGGGTGCAGAATGCCCACCCCAAGGTCAAAACCGTCCAGAATGGCATAGCCCGCCAAGAGCACACCCAGCAAGAAGAACCAGATCTCATTCAAGTACATAGTTCCGTTTCCTGTATTTTTGCCCCGGGAACGCCGGGAGGTGCTTCCAGTTAGTTTCTTTTCTCTTCGTCATCGTGCGCTTCGCTCAGGGAAGCACCACCCGGGTCGGCGAGTGTTTCCGCCGCGGCCAGGAATCCCGCGCCCATGCCGGCGGCCGGCTCCAGCGCCTCCGGCCCGCGCTGAATCTTGTCGTTGAGCACGTGTATCCACACCAGAAACAGCATCCCGTAGATGACCCCGAACATAAGCAGCGACCCGAGCACCTGACCCGCGCTCACGGCAGGGGAGAGGGCGTCGCCCGTCTTCAGCAGGCCCCAGACGATCCAGGGCTGGCGCCCCAGCTCCGCGGCCATCCAGCCGGTCTGGTTCGCCGCGTAGGGCACCAGGATTGCCGGGACAAACACCCACAGCAGCCAGCGCTGCCCGAACAGTCTCCCGCGCCACAGCAGGAACAGGGCCAGCGTGGTCAGGCCAATCATAAACATGCCGGCTCCCACCATGATATGGTAGGTCTGAAAACTGGCGTTCACCGGGGGCCATTCTTCTTCGGGGAACTGGTCAAGCGCCCTGACCGGCGTGGTGAAGTTTTGGTGAATCAGAAAGCTGAGCCCGCCGGGGACGTAGAGCCCCGTCGTCTTCTTCGCCGCCTGGTCCGCCCAGCCAAACAGGTACAGCGGCGCTCCTCCGTCGCCGGTCTGGAAATGTCCCTCAAATGCAGCCAGTTTCGGCGGCTGTGTCTTGGCCACCTTGTCCGCCTGAAGGTGCCCCGAGCCGAGTTCGGCCCAGCAGGCCAGGCATCCCACAATGAGCGCGATCGTGAAGGAACGTCTGGCAAACGCCAGGTACCGGCCGTGAAGCAGGTACCATGCAGAGATGCTCATCACAAAGAAAGAGCCCAGGATGAGCGCGCCAAAAAACACATGGTTAAGCCGGTGCATGCTCGACGGATTGAACACCACCTCCCAGAAATTGGTGATTTCCGCGCGCCCGTTGACGATGTGGAAGCCGGCCGGGGTCTGCTGCCATGAATTGGCCACCACTATCCACACCGCGGAGAAAGTCGCGCCCAAGGCCACCAGCCAGGTGCTGATGAGATGCACTTTCGGCGAAACGCGGTCCCAGCCGAACACCAGCACGGCAAGGAAACCGGATTCCAGGAAGAACGCGAAAATGCCCTCGGCGGCCAGCGCCGACCCGAAAACATCGCCCACATACTTGGAGTAGATGGACCAGTTCGTACCGAACTGGAATTCCATCACGATGCCTGTGGCCACACCCACGGCGAAAGTGATGGCAAAGAGCTTGGTCCAAAACCGTGCCATCTGTTCAAAGAGCTTGTCGCCGGTCTTGTGAAAAAGCGACTCCATGATGACCATGATCCAGGCCAGCCCTATGGTCAGCGGCGGAAAGAGGTAGTGAAACCCCACGGTCAGTCCGAACTGGAGTCTTGAAAGCATTTCAACATCCATACTCATGGGCGCTTCCTCTCGGCGTTTCTGCCTGCAATGATTCCCGCAAAGTGACGAACTGACGCGGAGCTACCCGCAAACCCTGTGAACCCTTGCTTCACATAATTTACCATGACATTATGGTACACTTGCACTTTAGTTTTTCATGTAAACAGTAAATGTTCTCAATCTATGCCCAACATTCAAGAGACTCGGGAGAATCATGCATTCTGGTCACCGGTGCCCGGTGTCCAAGGTGGGCCAACATGGCAGGATTTGCCCGAGGAGGCACTGCGGTGCCTGACGCGGCCGATATGCGCAGTGCGGACCGCCGACGGTATCCGGTTCACCACTTCCGGCTCGGCCTGCCTGGGGGCAGGAAATGCGCCCAAGGGGGCGCTACCGCTGGCGGGACTTGTCCCGCCCATGGACCCGGCCCGGTTAGGGGATGCTTCCTTCTGCGACGATCATGCCCTGTCCCTGCCACTGTATGCCGGTTCCATGGCGCACGGCATATCCTCCGAGCAACTGGTCAGCGCCATGGGACGTGCGGGCATGCTGGGCTTCTACGGTGCCGCCGGTGAAGCTCCGGGCGACATAGAGGCGGCTTTGGTCCGGCTTCAGAAGGCCCTGCCCGGAGTATCCTTTGGCTTCAACCTGATAAACAGTCCCAATGACCCCGCTTGGGAAATGGCCGTGGCGGACATTTACTTGGGCAACGGTCTGCATTTGGTGGAGGCATCAGCCTATATATTCCCAACACCCGCGTTGGTCAAATACCGCGTGTCGGGACTCCACCGGGGGCCTGACGGCAGCGTGGTTGCGCCCAACCGGGTCATTGCCAAGGCTTCCCGCGCCGAGGTTGCGGCCCGTTTCTTCGCACCGCCTCCTGAGAAGATCCTGCGACGGCTGGTGGAGTCCGGTCATATCACCGCCATTGAGGCGATGCTTGCCGCGGAGGTCCCGCTGGCGCAGGATCTTACGGGAGAAGCCGATTCGGGCGGACACACCGACCATCGCGCCGCGCTGGCCATGCTGCCCAGCCTGCAGCAAGCGAGGGATGAAGCTGCGGCGCGCTACGGCTACTCTGTTCCCCTGCGCATCGGTCTGGCCGGAGGCATTGCCACGCCCCAGTCGGCGGCAGCCGCCTTTGCCATGGGTGCCGCCTGGGTGGTGACCGGCTCCGTCAACCAGTCCTGCGTTGAGTCGGGCACGTCCGACACGGTGGGGGCGCTGCTGGCCAAAGCGGCACAAACCGACGTGGCCAACGTTCCCTCCGCCGACATGTTTGAAATGGGCGTGAACGTGCAGGTGCTGAAGAAGGGCGTGCGCTTTGCCGAGCGCGCCGCACGGCTCAGGGAACTCTACAAGATTCACGAATCGCTTGATGACATTCCGGCTGAGGACCGCCGCACACTCGAGGAAACAGTCTTTCGCATGCCGCTCGAAGAGGTATGGGAACAGACAAAGCGTTTCTTCGAGTCCCGCGACCCGCGGCAGATAGCGCGGGCCGCAGCCTATCCGCGTCACAAAATGGCGCTGGTCTTCCGTTCGTATCTCGGCCAGTCCGCGCGCTGGGCCAACAGCGGCGCGCCCGACCGCGTTGACGATTACCAAATCTGGTGCGGCCCCGGCATGGGTGCTTTCAACAACTGGACGCACGGCTCCTTTATGGAATCTCCGGAGGGGCGGAGCGCGCCCCTGGTGGCGCGAAACCTGCTGTTCCATGCCGCCGTCTTATTGCGTGCGGCCTCGCTGCGCGCCCAGGGAGTCACACTGCCCGCCTCGGCCCTGCGCTGCCCACCATTGCGCGATGAAGAAATCTCCAAGTACTGGACCGTTCAACAGGGGAACGACCATTCATGAAAAAACACCGTCATTTGCTCTTGGCCGCAGCCGTCATACTGGTACTCTTGGCGCTGGACCATGCCACCAAATGGGTGGCCGTTCGTTATCTGCGCGACACCGGTTTCTCGTGGCAATCTTGGGGCGATCTCATTCGCATCCAGTATGCGGAGAACACGGGCGCGTTCCTGAGCCTGGGGGCGACGCTGTCGCCCGCGTTGCGCGCATGGGTCATGATGGGCCTCAACAGCCTGATCCTGACCGCAGTGGCGGCTTGGCTTGTGTTCGGCCGCTCCCGTCCGTTGGTGGTGCCAATTTCGCTCGCGATGATTCTTGCCGGGGGTGTGGGCAACCTGATTGACCGCTTCTTCCGCGACGGTCGCGTGGTTGATTTCATGAATGTGGGTGTCAATTTCGGCGAACTCGGCAGTGTGCGCTCGGGCATCTTCAACGTGGCCGATCTGGCCATTGTCGGCGGATTGCTGCTGTTGCTTTGGCATGAATTCCGCCATCCCCGCGTGTTGGAGCGGGAACCCGGCGTTCTAAAGCCTGAAAAGCCGATTTTCGGGGAAGACTCGAAACAAGATTGAAACGGGAACGCCGCGCCCAATACAATGTCGCGGTATTAACTGTTAGGGACATGCCATGGCAAAAACCGCGGTGGTCTATTGCGAACAGGCGCTCACCCATGACACGGGTGAGAACCATCCCGAATCGCCCGCGCGCCTCAAGGCCGTGCTGGCCGCCATGGAGGCCACCGGAATCACCCCGCCCATGCTCGTTCCCGAACCCGCCACCCGCGAAGATCTGCTGCGTGTGCATACGGTGGACCATGTGGACACCGTGCAGCGGTGCTGCCTGGAAGGCGAGGATTATCCCGACCCCGACACCGTGATGATGGACAAGACCTGGGAGGCCGCGCTGCTTTCCGCCGGGGCCGGCATTACCGCCTGCAAGGCGGTTCTGGCGGGGGAGTATGACAACGCCTTTGTGCTCATGCGCCCGCCCGGACACCACGCCGAGGCGGACTTCGCCATGGGCTTCTGCGTGTTCAATAACATTGCCGTCACCGCGCGCTGGCTGCGCGAGGTGGCCGGACTGCACCGCGTGGCCATCTTCGATTTCGACGTACACCACGGCAACGGCACCCAGCACATCTTCAATGACGACGAGTCGGTCTTCTTCGTCAGCCTGCACGAATACCCGCAGTTCCCCGGCACGGGCTTTCCCTACGAGCGCGGCAAGGGCAACACGACGCTCAACTTCCAAATGCCCCCGGGATGCAGCCCCGACCAGTGGATCAACACCGTGCGCGGTGTGGTGGTCCCGCAGTTGCAGTTGTTCGCCCCCGACTTCCTGCTCATCTCCGCAGGCTTCGACGCGCACCGCCTCGACCCTCTCGGCAACCAGTTGCTGGAGGCCGAACACTTTGCTGAAATGACCCGGCTCGTCCGGGACATCGCCCAGGGCCGCATCGTTTCCTTCCTCGAAGGCGGCTACCATCCCACCGCCGTCGGCCAGTCCGCCGTTGCCCACCTCCAGGCACTCATGGCCTGAGTCCCGGCCAAGACGCGGCGACACGCAGCCGGTTTGACGTTTCGGCAGCGAATCGTCGCCGCAGGCGGTCTGGGGTTCGCGACGGCGCTCTGCGTCAGGGCAGTTCCACCGGCCGGACGGAGAGGTTGCGGTAGGCCACCGGGCCGTGGTCGCCCTGCAGCATGAGCGGGCCCAGAGGTTTCTCATCGTCGAACAGCGCGGCGCGCGTGGGGCCTGTGACCTCGACGTTCTCATGGATCACGACGCCGTTGTGCGTCACCTTCACGAAGCGGGCGTTGGCGGTCTTCTTTCCGGCGGCGTCAAAGCGCGGCGCGCGAAAGACCGCGTCAAAAGACTGCCACTCGCCGGGTCGCCGTGCGGCGTTCACGCGGGGCGGTGTGCCCTCGTAGCCGCGTTGACTCTCGTCCAGGCCCGGTTCGGAGTGCCAGCGCCTGTAGATGCCGCCGCAGTCGCCGTATTGCGGTTTTTCGACACCCCAACTGTCGAACACCTGGATTTCATAACGGCCCTGGAAATACACGCCCGAATTGGAGCCCCTGGCCATCATGAACTCAATATGCAGTTCCACGTCGCGGAATTCCGCCTTGGTGACCAGATGGGCGGTCTTGCCCTTGGGGCCGTTCACCGCCGCGCCGGTGCCTTCGGTCCACTCCAGGCGCGCCGGGTCATCCTTGTTCAGGGCAACGGTTCCCGCCAGCGCCCAATCGCCCACCGGGTCGCGGAAGGCGGTGAAATTCTCCAGGGAGACGGCGTCGCCGGGATCCGCCTTGATGGTCTCCGGCGCGGCGCAGGCCGCCACCGCGGCCACGGCAATCAGAAGTGCGGGAAGTGTTGTGCGAAGGTTCATTGCGGCGGCCCTTTCCGGTTGCGGTTCTGAAGCAGTGACCGTAATTCTTGACCACGGACCGACTCGAGATCGGAAGAGCACACGTCTGAACTCCAGTCACGATCAGATCTCGTATG
>CALDSM010000568.1 GCA_937923585.1 uncultured bacterium | reverse complement strand
AACACCACCGTGACGTTGACCGTGACCAACGACGCGGGTCTCTTCTCCACCTGCACCGCGACACTGATCGTGGCGGACCTGACTCCGCCGGAAATAATGCTGCTGGGCGAGAACCCCGTCACGGTGGAGTGCCACACTTCCTACACGGAGTCCGGAGCGACGGCCGCGGACAATTGCACAGGCAACATGACAGGCAGCATCATTGTCACCAACCTGGTGAATCCGGACATTCCCGGCACCTACTTCGTGCTCTACAACGTAAGCGACGAAGAGGGAAACAGCGCCCAGGACATCCGCACGGTCATCGTGTCGGACACCCAAGAACCCGTTATCACACGGTTGGGTGATGCGGCGGTCACGATCGAGTGCCGCTCGGGCTATCTCGATCCCGGAGCGACGGCGTGGGATCTCTGCGCCGGCGATCTGAACGTCAGCATTGCCGCGGACAATCCCGTAAACACAAGCATACCGGGAACGTACACTGTCCGCTACAACGTGAACGACGGAGACGGAAACAGCGCCGCCGAGGTCACGCGCACCGTCACTGTGGCGGACACCGCCAAGCCGGTCATCAGCCTGCTGGACACGACCCCCGTCACGGTGGAATGCCATACAACCTACACCGACGCCGGCGCAACCGCGACAGACCTCTGCGCGGGCAATCTGACCGCCAGTATTGCCGTCACCAACACCGTGAATGCAAACACGCCGGGTGCATACACGGTGCGCTACAACGTGAACGATGGAAATGGAAACAGCGCCGCCGAGGTCACCCGCATCGTCAATGTGGTGGACTCGACCAGACCAATCATCGCGCTCGGAGGTGAAGCATTTGTCACGGTGGAGTGCAACACCTTCTTCTTGGACCCAGGCTCTGTGGCCAATGACACCTGTGCGGGAAATCTGACCGGAAGCGTTGTCATAACCAACCCGGTCAACATCGGCGTGCTAGGCACTTACACCCTGCGCTACAGCGTCAGTGACGGCAACGGGAACACCAACGAGGTCCAGCGGTGGGTGACCGTCAGGGACACAACCAGGCCGGTCATCTCGCTTCTGGGCAGCGCCACCGTCTCCGTGGAGTGCCACAGCACCTACACGGATGCGGGGGCAATCGCCACCGATATCTGCGCCGGAAACGTCACCGGCAGAATGGTGGTCACCAATCCCGTCAATGTAAACGTGCCCGGCACCTACACCGTGCGCTATAACGTCAATGACGGAAACAGTGTCAACAACAACGCCATCGAAGTCACGCGCACTGTGAATGTGGTGGACACAACCAAGCCGGTCATCACACCGCTCGGCACGACTCCGATCAGCCTCGAGTGCGGTTCCACCTACACCGACGCGGGAGCAACCGCCGCTGACAACTGCGCGGGCAGCCGGACCGCAAACATCACCGTGACCAATCCGGTGAATGTGCATGTGCCGGGATTGTATACGGTGCGCTACAACGTAAACGACGGAAACGGCAACAGTGCCGCCGAGGTCACCCGCACCGTGACCGTGACGGACACGGCCAAGCCGGTCCTCACGTTGCTCGGAGGCGCGGCGGTCTCCGCGGAATGCGGAGCACCATACGACGATCCGGGCGCGACGGCTGACGACACCTGCGTGGGCAGCCTGACTGCAAGCATTGCAGTCACCAATCCGGTTGATGTGAACACGCCCGGCGTCTACACGGTAAGCTACGGTGTGGACGACGGAAACGGAAACCCGGCAGTGGAACTCACCCGCACCGTCACCGTTGCGGACACGGCCAAACCGGTCGTCACCCTGGCAGGCTCGGCCCAAGTGACGCTGGACTGCGGCCAAGCCTACAGCGATGCCGGCGCAACGGCCCTCGACCTCTGCGCCGGTGACCTGACAAGCAGCATAGCCGCGTCCGGCCTGCCTCTGGCGGGCCCTCTCGGGCCCGGAACTTGGACCGTCACCTACAACGTCGCAGACGCAAACGGACAGGTCGCCGCCACGGTGTCGCGCACGCTCACCGTGCGCGACAACTGCACCCTGGCTGTGAACGCGGTCGGTGACACGTTCATCCACACCGCTTTGGACGAAAGCGTCGCATTCTCGGTTGCCGCCACGGGCGCAGTGGGTTCGGTGAGCTACCAGTGGACCAAGAAGGGCGGCTCCGGCAGCGGCAACACCTTTGACAACATTCCCGGCGCCACGCACGACACCCTGGCATTCGACCCGGTTGACGCGGAATCGGTCGGCCTGTACAGGTGTGCCGTCTCGGACGCGGTCACGACGGTCAACGGCCCGGTGTTCACCGTCACGTTTGCTGAGCCGGTGCCTGCGGCTGGACCGTTCGGCCTGGCCGTGGCCGCGGTGGCGCTGGGTATCGGCGGCGCTTTCATCGTGCGCCGCAGAAGAAGGTAAGCTCATGCCCGGATCGGACCAGCGGGACCAGGAAGCACAGCCTCCTTGCGCACCTTTCGCAGGATATTGTGACTCCCCATCCCGCACCCCGGTGCTCTCATGGCCCCATCTTCGCCCCCCGCATGCATGGAACACTGAAAGAGGCGAAACGGAGAGAAATGACCGATGAAATGCCCGGAATGCCAGAATGTTTTCCCGCTCACATGGGTCCGATACTTTGGGGCTCCCACCGGACGGATGTCCTGCCCAAACTGTGACGCACGGCTCGTTGGCAAGCACCGCTGGTCTTATTACCCCGCCCTGGTGTCGGCCTGGCTGCTGCTCTTTGCGCCCATCGCTTTGCTGGGATTCCGGTTTGACGATTCCATGGTCATGATGATGGCGACCGCAACTGTCAGCTGGTTGCTGGTTCTGCCGTTCGACCGGTATATGGATGATCGGTTTGCAGTGCTGAATCCCATGGACAAAGAGGAGGCACCGACAAATAGAGCCCCGTTTGAACCGGAAACGGACGTGGTAGGAGCAACGGAAGAGGAGCAGGCCTAACCATGGAGAACCGGACAATGAGCCGTCGCATATTCGTTGGCAGTACCGTTGGGGGGCTTATGGCCGCAGGCCTGGCGCAACATGCGGTCGCGGAGAATGCCAAGCCGTCCGGCATGCACTCCGTGCGCCTGGGCGCGCCGGTGGACGCCGGCAGCGACGACCCTGGGGCGATGGCCCAGGCCCACCGCAAACTGGGCTACCGCGCGGCCTATTGCCCCGATGTGAAACTGACCGACAAGGACCGCATCCGCGCCGTTTCGGAGGCCTTCGCCAAGCATGACGTCGTAATCGCCGAGGTGGGCCGCTGGTGCAACCTGATGGACGCGGACGAAGCCAAACGCAGAGAGAATCTGAATACGGTGATTGACGGGCTCGCGCTGGCCGACGAAATCGGCGCGCGCTGCTGCGTCAACATAGCAGGCTCATTCAACAGGGAGGTCTGGTACGGTCCCGATCCCGAAAACCTGTCCAGGCAGTACTTTGACGCTGCCGTGGAGAATGCGCGCGCGATCGTGGATGCGGTGAAGCCCAGGCGCGCCAAGTTCAGCTACGAGGTGATGGGCTGGGCGCTGCCCAACGGTCCCGATTCCTATCTTGAACTGCTCAAGGCCGTGGACCGCGAAGGGTTTGGCGTGCATCTGGACCCGTGCAACGCGGTCAACTGCCCCGAGCGCTTCTACCGCAACACGAATCTGCTCAACGAGTTCTTCGACAAACTCGGCCCGCACATTGTGAGCTGCCACGCCAAGGACCTCGTGTGGGATGTTGAGATGAACGTCCACTTCCGCGAGGTCGGCCCGGGTCAGGGCAAAATGGACTACACCACCTGGCTTAAGCGCATGGCCGCGCTGCCGCAGGATGTGCCGCTCATGATGGAGCACCTCCCCGCGCCCAAAGACTACGACGTCCCACGAAAATACCTCTTTGAACTCGGCCCCAAGGCCGGCATTAAATTCGAATAATGGGGCCTGTGAAACACGAAAGCGCGGAGGTCACGAAGAGGAAATCCGAATTCAACATGGATGCACAGGATGCACAGGATGAACGCTGTCAGGCAGTCCCTCTAGTCTAATCCTGTTCATCCATGTTCATGAACTCTTTGTTCTTCTTCGTGTCCTTCGTGTCTCTGTGGTTTAGTCCTTGATCAGTTTGTAGCTTTCAATGGCCCATGCACCGACGGGTGCTTCGAAACCCGTTGAACTCACGCCCAAGTTGCTCTGGCTGTTCTCCAGCAGATCCGTCCCATGCACTGCATCTGCCGCAATCGCGGCGGCCAGTGTGACCTTCGCGGTGCATGCCGCGCCACTGGATTCATAACAGCGCAGCACAAGGTCCTCCGAATCCTCCGCCTTCTTCAGCGCCGACACCAGCACATGCTCCGGTTCCACCCGCAGAAACGCCTGGCTGTGCGGAAGCGCCCCCCTGTGCGACGTCGCAGCCACCGCAATCAGCGGGTTGTTGAACTCCTGTCCGCGCCGCACAATGCCCGCCTGTCTCCAGGTGTCCGCGTGCGAACATAACGCATACTTCACCGTGTGTACTCCCCCCTCCTCCGTCGCGGCAACCGGATGGTCCGGGCTGCGCAGCACGCTGAGCCGAATCGTGTTCGGCGTAACGTCATAGCCGTAACGGCTGTCGTTGAGCAGGCTCACGCCGTAGCCGTCCTGCGTGATGTCCACCCAGTTCTGCGCCGCGAACTCCTCTCCCCCGCTCCTGCGCATGATGACGCCGTAGGGAATCTCATAGGCAGCTTCCGGCGCGCTCACGGCCAGTGGAAACGCCACCTTCACCATCTTGTTGACGCCCTGCCATTTCACGTCCAGCGCAAAATCCACCCGCCGAATGCCGCTGTACAGCGTGATGCGCTGCGTGAACCGGGCCAAACCGAACTTCTTCTTCACCTCCACCGTCGCCCGCACCGGACCGTCTTCAATCACGCGAATCTGCGGTGCCTCAACCACATCAACGCAGGGACCGTCCCAAACGTTGTGTTCCTCCCGCCCGTCCGGCCAAAACAGGAAACCCTCGGAATTGCCCGGGTCATCCAGCACCTGAATGAGATTGCCCCGTCCGGGCTGTGCAAGCGTCTCCCGGTTGCCGGTCTTGTCAAACACGCTCGACAGGCAGCCGGTGGCGGGGTCAATGGCAACGCGAAAGTGCTCGTTCTCCATTGCTGACGGTGTTGCCTTCACCGATGCCTTCTCCGTCTTTGCGGCGGCAATCCAATAGGTCTGATAACCGAGTGAGGGCACCTTGTCGGCGACAAAGGCAACGCGAACCCGCTTGGGATCTTCTGATTGCATCACCTGCGCGGCAATGGCCTTTCCCTGCTCGTCAAAGACCGTACCGCAGGCGTCCCGCCTGCCCTGCGGCAATTCCAGTTCCACCTCCGCCCAATCTGTCCGGTCCCACGCCGCGGGATTGAAAACCACAATCGGCGTCCCTCCCCCCTCTGTGTTGATCCGCTCTGTGATGGCCCCCAGCGTGGTGCGCAGTTCCGCTGTGCCCATCGCCCGCACCTCGGCGTAGCGCCGCAGCGCATCGTCAATGGACGGCGGCACGTCGGTGCCCGAAATGGTGTCGTGGAACTGGTTCAGCATCACCGCCTTCCACGCGGTCAAGAGTGCTTCCCTCGGATACGGACGCACGCCAAGCCGGTCTGCCACGGACGCGAATTTCTCCAGTGTCAGCAGCAGGTTCTCGCTGTGCCGGTTGCCCTTTTTGATCTCGCCGACCGTCGTGTACGCGCCGCGCAGCGTGGGCTCCGGCTCCGTTTGGACCGCGGGGAAGTCATGCGGTTCGGCCAGCACCGACCGCAGGAACTTTTCCGGTGTGCTGAACATGATTCGCGGCGGCCGCTCATCGGAGTCCTTTCCCGCCGCCCGCCGCTCCATAACCTCCTTCATGCGCTCCACATCGGCCCGCAGTGCACCGCCGCCATGGTTGCCCACACCGATGAGCGAGATGTCGTCCTTGACCCCGTAGCGCCGGTGCATGTCGGCCAGCCGCTTGTCCAGTTTGGCCTGGGTCGGCAAGCGCTCGCCGTCGGCCGTGGCGGGTTTGAACGTGAACACCCGCGACCCGTCGGGCGACTCCCACCAGAACATCTGTTCGCCCTTGCCGTCGCGGGGACGGGTGTACATGCACGCGTCCATGCCGCTCTTCTTGAGTATCTGCGGCAGCGTACACGGAAGCGTCCACGCGTCCTGAAACCACGCCGTATTCACATCCACGCCAAACTGGCGCAGGAAATAGCGCTTTCCGTGCAGGCACTGCCGCACCAGCGACTCGCCGCAGGGCACACACCCGTCAAACTCACAGTACGTGCCCCCGCCGATGGCCAACCGCCCCTCGTCGCCCCGCGCATCCGGGTTCGGTATCCGCCCGTCCAGCGCATCGCCCCGGTGCGCGTAATAGCGGAGTTTGTAGAAAAGGTCCGGACGCCGCACCTCAAGCGGCTCGATGGCGGGCACCTGCAGGTACGTGAACGTGTAGTCGGGATACTTCTCGAAGTTGCCAAAGGCCGTTTCCAGCGTGTGAGGAATCACCACCTCCAGCGTTTCCGGATCATAGCGCCACCACCACGCAAGGTCTATATGCGACTGCGGCAGCACATGCAGCGTCATCTCGCCGAGTGGAACCTCCTGCCGCCCGCCATTCTTGTCCTGCGAAGACGCGTCAAGGTCCATGCAGAACAATGCCCCCGTTGCCGCAAGCGCCATCATCCAGCCGCGCATGTCACCCCGATTCCTTTCCGCCAACCGTTAATAGCCGCAACCCATTCTACCGCGTGAATACCGGAGGATTCGACCGCCTCGTAGGGTGCTTGGAGTTTTGCGAAGCAAAACGGAACCCACCATCTGTATGCCACCATCAACCCAGGATACCGCCTGTCTCAAGTCCCCCTTCGAAGGGGGATTTAGGGGGATGTGGACTCCTGCGGGTATGCCCGAACACAACACTCCCCTGCTACTTGAACTTAACCGTCGCCACCCGTGGCAAATGATCCGACGCCATCCGCGTCTCTTCATTCTCAATCACCCGCCCATCAACCACGGCAAACCGTGGCGACACCAGGATATGGTCAATGCGTTTGGTGTCCTTCGCCCCCTCCGCAGGCGTCAGCGCATCGTGAAGCACCGCCAGGAACTGCTTCAATCCCGGTGCCTCTATGCCCTCGTTCATGTCCCCCGCCAATATGACCCGCCGTTTCGCCTCCACCAGCTTCACCACCGCCGCCGCCTGTTCTTCCCGCTCCGGGCCTTTCAGATCCAGGTGCGCGTTGAACACATCCACTTCACGCCCCTCCCACTGTACGGTCACGCGCAGACAGCCGCGCGGCTCAACGTTCTTGGGATTCGGCAGTGCCGTGTTCTCCGACGAAACAGCCGGGAGCTTCGTCAGCGTCGCCACGCCATACTCCCCGCCGTCGAAACGGTAATTGCAGCCAAAGACCGCCTTCATGCCCAGCCGCTTCTCAAACCACGCCGGAAAGTCCTCATGGTTTGTGCGCGGCAGCTTGCGGTCCATCTCCTGCAGGCACACGACATCGGCCTTGGCCGATTCAATCACCCGCGCGATGCGCTCCAGGTCCAGCCTCCCGTCCCGCCCCTCACCATGATGGATATTGTAGGTGAGCACGGTGAGCGTCGGTTCCGCCGCCGCGGAGACACATCCGATCGCCAGCGCCGCAGCAACTGCCCGCACAAACATCATTTGTCTTCTCCCTGAGCATCCCGTTCCTGGTGTTCCGCCCGGGTCATGGCACCCATCGCCCCCAGCACGATGGCCAACATGACGCACACGGCCACAGCCATTATGCCCCAAAGCAGGTAAGGAGGACTATCGGCCGGCTTTTCCGGCGGTCTGGACGGTTCCTGCAGTCGGCGTTCCACAGTGCCCAGTTTCATTTCCGGCAGCCAGCCAAACCGCAGATCCCGCACGGACTGCGCCAGGTCGTAATTCGGGACCGCCATGACGCCGTTTCCAAAGTACAGCGTGACCGCCTTGCGCCCTGAAGCATCGAAGCACAATTGGCCAGGACGGCCCCACAGTTTCGGCGCATGGAGGGACAGGGGCGGATTGTCGCCGTCCTTCACCGTAAGCCGGAGCCTTGCCGGCGTGACAAAACCGCTCATCGTAATCAGCGTGTCAACGGACTGCCCTTCCCACTGGGTGCGGTTGAGCGTCCCGCTGGACACAACCCTCCAGTACTTGCCGTCATCCGAACCTTCCAGCACATACTCGCGCGAAAAGTAGGGATCGTCCGCCATGAACCGCACAAAGACGATCGGAAGGTTCCGGGCATCCGTCATCCATTCGCACACGGTGGACTTTGGACGCGGCCTTGTCCCGGCGGTGATGGGTTCAACACGGGTCAGCGAGACCGGAACCAGCCCCGCTTCCTGCGGTGTTGGCAGGTAATCCGCCAGCACGGGCGACGCAAAGGTGTTCGCCGCGGGCGCTTTGTCGCCCGCGTAGACAATGCGCAGCCAGCGCTGATCGCCCTCCCCCAGTTGCAGCCATCGCGAAAAGGGGCCGCCGCTGTCCATCCTCGCCTGCACGCGGTATTCTCCGTCCAACAGGACAAGCCAGTCCTTCTGATCCGTTGAACCTTCTATGCGCAGCGGCCAGGGATCATGCATCCACTCCTGCAGATCTATCCGGTTCTTGCGGACG
>CALDSM010000567.1 GCA_937923585.1 uncultured bacterium | reverse complement strand
GTCGGAACAGGCGGACCCGGCAACGGCGTTCCCCATCGTGTTCTCCGTGGTGTTCAGCGAGACGGTGACCGGATTTACCTGGGACGACGTGGTCTGGGGCGGCAGCGCAGGCGGCATCACCGGCACCATCGCCGGTTCCGGGACCGACTACACCATCTCCGTTACGGGAAGCGGCGACGGCACGCTGTTGCCCTCCATCGCGGCGGGCGCATGCACCGGCGCGGCGGGCGGCTACAACGCGGCCTCCACCAGCACCGACAACAGCGTGACGAAGATTACGCCCTCGATCACGGCAACCTCGCCCAACGGCGGCGAATTGTGGGCACCCGGCGCGGTGAAACAGATCACCTGGTCGTCGACCGGCCTGACCGGCAATGTCCGCCTCTACCTGTACGACGGGACGGCCCGGGTCAGCACGGTGGCCGGCAGCGTCCCGACCACCAATGGAAGTACGGGCTTTGCCTGGACCGTTCCCAATCTGCCGGGCAACAGATACCGTATCCGCATCCAGTCCCTGTCGGTTGGCACCCTCGATGATTACAGCAACGGCTGCTTCGCCATTGGCTCGGCGCCGTCATCCGTCACGGTCACGTTCCCCAACGGCGGCGAGGTGTGCCCTCCGGGAACCGTACAGCAGGTCAAGTGGTCGTCAAGCGCCCTGAACGGCATGGTCCGCATTTACCTGTATGACGGGGCAGCAAGAGTCGCCACGCTGGGCGATGCTCCTGTCGCAAACGGCAGCACGGGTTTTGCCTGGACCGTTCCCGACACACAGGGCAACACCTACCGAATCAAGATCCTGTCGCTGACGGATACGACCTGTGCCGACTGGAGTGACAATTACTTCTTCATCGGCGCCGCCCCGCCGTCCGTCACGGTGACCACCCCGAATGGAAACGAGGCATGGGCTCCGGGGACCACGCAGCAGACCAAGTGGTCGTCGGCCAGCCTGAACGGAAACGTCCGCATCTACCTGTACGCCGGGACGGCAAGAGTCGCCACGCTGGGCGATGCTCCCATCAAGAATGGGACCGTCGGCTATGCTTGGACCATCCCCAACATGCCGGGCAGCAACTACCGGATTCGTATCCAGTCGCTGACGCTCACTTCCTGCGAAGACTACAGTGATGCGTACTTCTACATCGGCACGGGGCCGCCGTCCATCACCGTCATTTCCCCCAACGGCGGCGAGTCGCTGACCCAGGGGGCCACACAACAAATCACCTGGTCATCCGGCGCCCTGGCGGGAAATGTCCGAATTTACCTGTACAACGGAACGGCACGGGTCGCCACGCTGGCCAGCAGTGTTCCGATCACGAACGGGGCCGTGGGCTTTGCCTGGACGGTCCCCAATACGCCGGGCGCGAACTATCGAATTCGCGTCATGTCCCTGGCGAATACCGCCTGTCTCGACGACAGCAATGCCGGATTCACCATAATCCCGTAAGCGAACGATACTGTTCAGGCACACCGAATGATGCTTCGGACAACGGGTTGAAATTGGCCTCCCCGCCCATTGTGGGCGGGGAGGTCGCGCCTTGCCGGCAGACGCGGTCCAAAGGGATGAGGGTGGGGTGCCGACCAAACGTAATTCCTGGACCGAATGCGCTTTACCCAAGAGCGCGGTTGCGCCGCTCGACAGTTTGTACTATGCATTGAAATCTGGCTACAGTGTACTCACAAACTGCGATTCCCATTTCACCATGCTCGTGCCAAAATCGGTGCCAAACTTCGTGATTCTTTCCATGTTTTGCGCTCTTTCTAGACCCTTAAGTTGTTTAATGGCGGCTAGTTAGCGATTCATTAAGAGATGCAGGGCATCTTCCTCACGCAGGGCCGCGGCGGAATCCTGAAAAGATAGGACTGGGAGCGTCGGCATCCTTGGCGGGGATCAAAGGGTGTCTTCTTTGTCCCTTTTCTCCTTGGGCCGGGCCTGTTCCCTGAACACCACCGCTCTCTTCCGGACCGGGCGCGTCTATTCGAGCGCCTGGTTTACCG
Source organism: uncultured bacterium (assembly GCA_937923585.1). Lineage (GTDB taxonomy): Bacteria > Hydrogenedentota > Hydrogenedentia > Hydrogenedentales > CAITNO01 > CAITNO01. The sequence continues at coordinate 3,662 of CALDSM010000567.1, read as the reverse complement.
CCTTCTCCGTCCATTTCTCGGGTGGGGTCAGCCCGAACAACAGCGCAATGGTCGGGGCCGTCTGCGCCACGCTGACCGCTTCCGTGATTTCCCGGCCCCGGGCTATGCCGGGACCGGCGACCATCCAGGGCACAGTCATCTCCTCTTCGCTCTTCCCGCCGTGGCCTTCGCCCTTGCCGCCGTGGTCGGAGATGACAAACAGCACGGTGCGGTCCTCGATGCCCGCATCGCGGATGGCCTGCATGATCTGTCCCAGGTGGCCGTCCGCCGCGGCGACCCCAAGGTCGTACTTGGCGGTGTCGTACCCCTCCGAGTGCCCCGCATGGTCCACCAGATCCAGGTGAACAAAGGTCAGCAGCGGCTTCTTCTCGCGGATGCGCGCCGCGGCGACCTGTGTCGCGGCATGGGCGTTGGACCGGCCCCTGACATACTGTCCCCACAGCCCCGAACTCGGGTTTGCGTCAAAGGTGACGTCCGTCTTGTGGAAGAGCCTGCCAAACCCGCCCCATTCGTAGACGGCGGCGATGTCCCCGCCGGGTTGCAGGGTCCGGCAGAGGCCGAAAATGGTGGTGAACGCGGGCGTGTCGCCCGGCTTCCAGTCGTTCGAGGTGATGCCGTGGGTTTCCGGCGTTGCGCCCATGATGATGCTGGCCCAATTCGGGCTGCTGACTGACGGATCCACACAGCGCCCGTGCAGCGTGTGTGCGCCGCGCTTCATGACCTCGTGCATGTTGGGCGTTTGGGCGCGGTTGACGGAGGAGGCCGTCATGCCGTCAATGCCCACGACGACCACATGCCCGACCCCGGGCATCGGCGCCGCGGCGGTCATGCCCATGAACGCAAGGACGCCCAGCAGACACACAACGGTTGTCTTGTTCACAGCAGTTTCTCCTCAATGGGTTTGACGCGGCCGGGGGTGATGTTGTCTTCCGATTCGAGACTGGCGCGCACCCGGCAGTAGGACGCGTAACGGGACTCTTTGATTCGTCCCCCGGCCACCGCGAGTTTCACGGCGCAGCCGGGCTCGTGGGTGTGGGTGCAGTTTCGGTATTTGCAGTCCCACACAGCCTCCGCGAATTCGGGGAAGTAATAGGCCGACTCGGCGGGCGTCACGCGCCACAGGCCGAGGGTGCGGATGCCGGGCGTGTCTATCACGCGCACGTTTCCCGCCAGTTCATAGAGCCGGCTGGCCGTGGTGGTGTGCCGTCCGCGCAGGGTCTGGTTGCTCACCTCCTGCGTATGCACGCGCAGCGCCGGGTCAAGGGTGTTCAGCAGGGATGACTTGCCGACCCCGCTGTGCCCGGCAAACACGCTGAACCGGCCGCTGAGCATTTCCCGCAGTTCCGCCAGTCCCCGGCCGTCCATGCAGCTGGTGACGCAGACGCGCATGCCCAGGTCGCGGTATATTTGCAGTTCCGCGGGCTCCCCGTCCGTCAGGTCGGCCTTGTTGAGGCAGAGCACGGATTCCACGCCGCCAATTTCGGCGGCGATGAGAAAGCGGTCCACCAGCCCGGGCCGGAACGGCGGCTGCGCGGCGGCCGCCACCACCACGATCAGGTCAATGTTGGCGGCGATCACCTGGCGCCTGATGCGGTCATGCTCCCCCGCGGGCCGGCTGAGCGTGGTGCGCCGCGGCGCAACGCCGCGCACAAACGCATCGTCCTCCTCGAACTCGATAAACACGCGGTCGCCGGGCGCCAGCAGCGACTCGTCGCCCTCATGCAGCCGCTCGTCAATCAGGCAAATCAGGTCGCTCGCCTCTGCATCCCCGGCGGCGTCCGTCTGGACAAAGGCCCATTTCTTTGAGTGGGAAATGAGCGTGGCGTTCGGCGTGAAATCGGCCGGCAGTGCGGCGTTGGCCGTCGCCCGGGCGGTTTCGGACAGCTTGGACAGCGCGCGGCGGTGCCTGACGAGGTCGTGGGAAAACGCCTGCTCGTGGTTCGCTTCCCAGTCGCGCTCGCGCACCGTGGTCCGTTTTTTCTTTTCGAGCTTCTTCTTCTTCATGGCTTTGCGTGCCGGGCATGAATCAGCACGGCCTCGCGGGTGACAACATGTTGCGTTGTGCCGCCCCCCGCCTCCACCTCCTGGCGGAAGCGGGCAAGGCCGGTGTCATACTCCTCGGGAGACATCATATCGAAAGTGGAGAGGAATTTGCTCTCCACCCGCGCCAGATAGGCGCGGTCCAGGGATTTCGGCTTCTCCCGCTCCACGTCCCAGTGTACCTCCCGGAAACCGGCGTTTTCCAGCGCCGCCCCCAGCGTCTCCACCGGAAGAAAGCGGGAAAGGTCTATCGCCGCGAAACTGGGAAAGTATACATTGAGCGGGTGGTTGGCGATGTAGGACCGGGGCACGGTGATGTGGGCGGTCATGCCGCCGGGCAGGAGCACGCGCGCGCATGCCTGAAACAGCGCCGCCGGGTCGCCCAGGTGGTGGAGGGCATACGTGGAATAGACCGCATCGAAACCGGCGTCGCGGAAGGGCAGCAGCGGCGCACCGCCGCGGACCCAGGTGCCACCCACCCCTTTGGCGCGCGCCTGTGCGGCCATGCCCGAGGAGGGTTCCATCGCCACTAGGAAGGCGGCCATGGCCTGCGAGACAAAACGGGTGGTGTTGCCCGTACCCGCGCCGATTTCCAGGATGCGCCGCGCACCGGCCAGCGCGTCGGCGAGACGGCCAAAACACAAATCGCTGCCGCTCGGCCGGTGGGCGTCGTAGCGGGCAGCGATTTGGTCGTAGTCCACGGTCATGAAAGCGGCTCAGTCGCGCTCGAAGGAAACCCGCTTGCCGATGTATTCGGCCAGGTCGTCCATCGGGACGCGGATCTGCTCCATCGTGTCGCGGTCGCGCACGGTCACGGTGCCGTTTTCTTTCGTCTCGAAATCCACGCACACGCAGTAGGGCGTGCCGATTTCGTCCTGGCGGCGGTAGCGCCGGCCGATGGCGCCCGCGTGATCGTAGTAGGTAATGAACTTGCGGCGCAGCTTCTTCTCCAGGCCGTCGGCCAGTTCGGCCAGCCCGTCCTTCTTCACCAGCGGCAGAATGGCCGCCTTGATCGGCGCCAGCTTGGGGGCCAGGTGCATGACGGTGCGGGTCTCGCCGTTGACCTCCTCCTCGTCATAGGCGTCGCAGAGCACGGCCAGCGTGGTGCGGTCCGCCCCGGCGGACGGCTCGATCACCGTTGGCATGTAGCGCTCGTTCTTCTCCGCGTCAAAGAAGCTGAGGTCCTTGCCCGAGTGGTTGCTGTGCTGGGTGAGGTCGTAGCAGCCGCGGTTGGCCAGGCCCTGCAGCTCGCCCCAGCCGAAGGGGAACTCATACTCCACGTCCACGGTGCGCTTGGAGTAGTGGGCCAGCGACTCTTTCGGGTGCTCGTACCAGCGCAGCGCCGACTCCTTGATGCCTAGGCTCAGGTACCACGCCCAGATGTCCTGCTGCCACTGCGCGAACCACTTCTCCTCCTCCTCCTCGCGGCAGAAGAATTCGATTTCCATCTGCTCGAATTCGCGGGTACGGAAGATGAAGTTGCGCGGGTTGACCTCGTTGCGGAAACTCTTGCCGATCTGCGCGATGCCGAAGGGTATGCGCACCCGCGTGGACGAATAGACGTCCTTGAAGTCCACGAAGATGGACTGGCAGGTTTCCGGGCGCAGGTAAGTGTTGACGGT
>CALDSM010000566.1 GCA_937923585.1 uncultured bacterium | reverse complement strand
CAGGGGGATTCACTGCGCCAGTGGGTGGCCGCCGCACCGACCTCGCCCGACGCGCACCGCCTGCTGGGCGACTATTACCAGCGGATGGGGCAGGGCGACCAGGCCATTGCCGAGTACCAGACCATGGCGAGCCTCCAGCCAAACACCGCAACGCCCTACATCCAAATGGGCAACGCCTACGCCCAGATGGGGCAGCTCGACGCCGCGCAGGCCCAGTTCGAGACGGCGGTGAGCCTGCACCCCAATGACATCGAGGCGATCAGCAGGCTGGCCGACATTCAGCGGCAGGCGGGCGACATGCAGAACGCCGTCACGAACTACCAGCGGGTGGTCACCCTCGAACCGGGCTCAAACGCCGGCGTCCAGGCGGCCCGCAACATCCAGTACATCCAGGAAGAGCTGAACATGCGGGCGCAGGCGCAGCAGGAGGAACAGCAGCAATAGGCGCCGGCGCGCCGCGCCTCACCGGGCACCGCCGTTCCCGTCCGCGCTATAGCAGCGGCGAGAAGATCTGGCACAGGCGCTCGGCCCATTCGCGGGAGGGTGCGGGGGGCTTTCCGGTGAGGTGAACGGACTGGGCCTGCAGCCACGCCGCCCATGCGGACACCCTTTCGATCTCGGGGCGCGTGTAGTGGAACAGGGCCAGCTCGAAATTGAGGTAGAGGCTGCGCATGTCCAGATTGGGTGTCCCCGTGATGGCCAGTCGGTGGTCGAAGATCATGGCCTTGGCATGGACCATGCCCTTGGGATAGGCATAGACATGCGCGCCCGCAGACACGAGGTCGCGCAATGCCGGGCCGCGGGCAAAATCGGCGATGCGATGGTTGGAGCGGAGCGGCACAATGATGCGCACGTCGCGGCCCGCCCGCGCCTTGACGGCGAGCGCCCGGAGAAAGGCGTCGTCGGGGATGAAATAGGGCGTGATGAGCCAGATGCGCTCGCGCGACTCCATCACCTCGCTGAGCAGCGTGTCGGGGAAGGTGTCCACGGGAACATCGGGCCCGCTGGCCACGATTTGCAGCGTGGAGACCGCGTTTGCATCGTCCCTGGTGCGCCGACCCGCGATGGAATGGGCATGGGCCGGGATTTCGAGACGCGTGTCCGTGGCATAATTCCAGTCGCTGACAAAGACCGACTCGATGTCGGCCACGATGGGCCCCTCCACAAACACGGCCGAATCGAGAAAGCGGTCGTCGCGCGGCGTCGGCCCCATGAAGTCGGTGGCGAGGTTCATGCCGCCCACCATGGCGGAGGCATGATCCACCACCACGATCTTGCGGTGGTTGCGCAGGTTGGCCGACCACTTGCGCTGGAGCGGCAGCACGGGCATGAAATGGCCCACCTGTCCGCCCGCATCGCGCAGGGGGTTGGAAAAGCGCCTGCTCGTCTTGATGCAGCCCAGGCCGTCGAGCAGCAGGCGCACCTCCACCCCTTCGCGCGCCCTGCGGGCCAGTGTGTCAATCACGGCCCGGCCCACCTCGTCATGGCCGAGAATGAAGGTGGTGACGTGAATGGTCTCACGCGCCTCCTCAAACATGCGCATGACCCGCGCGTAGGCCGTTTCACCGCTGAAATGCAGGTCCACGCGGTTGCCCGTCTGCGGCGGCGGCATGCCGGGCCCCACCATGCCCGGCCCGCCGGTCATCACGTCTTCGGCGTCGAAACTGCCGTCTGAATCCGCGTTGTAAAGCGGACCCTTTTCACGAATCCTCTGGCGCAGTTTTCTCCCGCCGATGAGCAGATAGAACGGCACGCCGAGCCACGGCACCAGCACAATCGCCAGAAGCCATGCCACCACGCCGCCGGGCTGTCGCTTCTCGCCCAGCACGCGCACCACCAGCACGACGGCAAGCAGGAAGCCCGTCAGCGTGAGCAGATGGTCCAGCAGCAGTTCCGCGGTGGATATGGCGTTATCCCTTCGGTTTGAGAATGACGTAGGTGGGCAGGCCCAGCACCTGGAACCGCTCGCACACATCCCTGGCGGGTGCGGCGGTCAGTTCCTCCGCCTGGTATTTGACCCGGACGTAGTCCTTCAACCGCTCCGTCACGGCGGGGTCTTTCAGCACGGTCTTGTCCATCACCGCGCAGTTCTTGCACCAGGTGGCCCAGAAATCCACCAGCACGGGTTTCTTTTCCGCGAGCCCGCGCGACAATCCGTCTTCCAGAGAGGCGGTCCATCCGCCTGCTTCGGCTTTGCCGGCTGGCGCCGCGGCCGGACTCCACAGGGTGTACGCGAGATAGCCGTAGTACAGGGCGAAGGCGAGAATGAACACGCCGAAGGCCTGCTTCACGCGCACCATCCATTTCCCCGGTTTGGGCAGGAAGGACAGTCCCGCGCCGAGGAACGGCCAGGGCAGCGCCATGCCCGCGCCCAGGACGAAGGGCAGCGCCAGCGCGGCAATGTGGCCCTGGCTGTACAGATCCTGCGCCTGGAGGATGGTCGAGATGACCACGGGCGCCACGCACGCGCCCGCCAGCAGGGCGGACACCGCGCCCATGGCCAGCGCCACGGGGAAGCTGCCGCGCTCGTTGCCGCGAATGCCCAGCGCCGACTGGAACCGGGAGAAATCAATCTCGAACACGTCGAACATGGCCAGCGCGAGCGCAACAAAGAGTGCAGCGATTAACCCGTTGAACCAGACGGTCGAATTGATCGCGCCAAAGGCTGACGACACGCCCAAGACAACCACCAGGCCCAGCGCGCCATAGACGAGGGCAATGCCCAGGCCGTAAGCGCCGCCCAATGCGAAGCCGCGCGTGCGGCTGCCCGCCCGCGCGCCCGCACCGATGATCGCCACGTTGATTGGGATCAGCGGCAACACGCAGGGTGTAAGATTCAGCAGCAGCCCGCCGCCAAGCACGAGCGCCAGCATCAGCCACAGGCTCTTGCCCGCCAGCGCGTTGCCGCCGGTTGGCCCGCCCTTCTCGGCCGCGTCAATGAAGGCCAGGAAGCCGGAGGCGTTTGCATAGCCGTCGAGACGGCCCGCCACAACGAACTGATCGGCCTGGGCGCGCCAGTCCGCCGACACGGCCATGGACGCAGCAGGGGCGGATGTTGCTTCTTTGACCGCCCCTACCACATCAGCGGATTCCGGTTCGACGAATCCCTCCACCGGCGCCGGGATCTCGCCTTGGGCGAGTATCTTTACGGACAGTTCAACCGGCTTGTTCACCGGGGGCATGCATGTTTTGTCGTTGCATGCCTGGTAGCGCAGCGTGCCGTGCAGAATTTGTGTGCCCGGGGCGGCGTCCGCCGCCACGGCGATGTCCACGCCCAGCACGAAGGTGCCCTCATACACCGCCAACGGGTCAGGCGAAAAGGCCAGCGTGACCGTCTTCGCCGCGGGATATCCCACCGACTTTATCGTCAGCGGCGCGCCGCCCGAGTCCCCTCCCAAGTCCCCCTTTGAAGGGGGATTTTGGGGGATGTTGCCTTCCGCCTTAAACGTGAGTTCCGTGGGAATCAGAAACTCATCCAGCGGCTTGTGCGCGTTCATGTGCCAACCAGGCGACAGGGTGCATACCAGGGCCGCACGCAGTGTGCCGCCCGGTGCCGCACCGTCCGTGGCCGTGCGCACCTCCACCGACAGGTCCGGGCCCGCCGCGCCCGGCTGCGCCGCAGCCGGCAATGCCACGCAAAAGGCCAAAGCGGCCACGACAACCGTTATGTGTTCAATGCAGCACCGCACATTCCAGACTCCATGCATACGATTCCATCTCCGATTGCGGAACGACCAACCTTCCGTTCCTATGGACAACAGTATAACCGCAACCGCCCTTCCCGTACCGCCATGATGCTCCTGGACAATGCGATTGCCTAAGGGCTTCCCTTTCCTTTCGGAAACAACAAACGCCAACGGGTCAGACCATTCATTTTGCATTCCCACCGACAGGGCAAATTAGGACACTACCGTGTCCTGGGCTCCGGCCAGAATCCCGTAATGGGGAAGAAGCGCGTCCCAATCCGGGACGTTTTCACCCAGAGGGTCTGCTCAAGACAGCCCTCGCCGAGAACATACTTGCTGTAACGTGTTGCACGTGAATGACCTAGAACACGGCACGCTTCTCACTGGCATATTGGCATGGAGAATGCTGTCGGTTTAGGGTATCAACTGTGTTTTGCGTAAGAAGTGGAAGGGCCGCACCAAAGAGGAGACAGGGATGAAGAGGAACACGCTTTTCGCAGGGATCGTCTGCCTGGCGATCGGTCTACTGGGGGCGCCCGGCATGGCGCAATCCACCGAAATGATTGGGCCCGAACTGCGGCAATGGATCGAGAACCCGGCGCTGGGCCTGGCCGCGCTGCGGGAGGGGCGCATCCCTGATCTGCCCAAAGCGCCGGAGGGCGAGGCCAAGGCGGCGCCGCGCTGGCCAACCCCGGCACCAACCGACAAGGCCGTTGCGGTCACCTTTGTGGACCCCGGCATGGAGGAGGCGGCGCGGTTCCAGTTGAACCGTCCGGTCGGCCCCATCTATGACGAGGAACTCGCCTCCTTTCAGTACTTTGACGCGTCAGGGCGCGGTGTCCAGGAGCTGGCCGACCTGCAGTACATGCCCAATCTCTCCTCACTTCGCCTGGAGCACAACGACATTGCCTCAGTGGCCGGCCTGCAATATGCCGCCAATGTGTTCACGCTTTACTTGCAGGACAACAAGCTGGCGTCGCTGGCGGGCTTTCCATTGCTGCACAACCTGCAGTTCCTTTCGCTGGACAGTAACCGGCTCACGTCATTTGCGGGGTTGCCCACCCTTCCCCAACTCAGTGGTCTTTATGCCCGCCGCAACCAAATCGGCACATTGTCCGGCATGCCCTCCCTGCCAGCGCTTCAGACACTCCTTCTCGACCACAACCAACTGGTTTCGCTGGCGGGAATGCCGGAGCTCCCCAATCTAAGAGGGCTCTTTCTTTCGAGCAATCGGTTGTCGGGTGTGGCCGGTCTGCCCAACAATGCGGACCTGAACCAGTTGGACTTGTCCAAGAATGCGCTGCAGTCCCTTGCGGGGATGCCGGAATACCGGACCATGGGCCTGCTGGATATCTCCACGAACCAACTGACCACGGCCGACGGTTTGTACAAGACGACGCACGTATTGCATATCTATGCCGGGCACAACCGCCTTGAATCTCTGGGCGCACTCGGACAGATCACGGGACTGCATATCCTTACGGTTGAGGCCAACCGATTGACGAGCCTGGCGGGCATTTCCTTCTCCCCCGACCTGGTCAACCTGGATGTCTCGCAAAATCGGCTCTCTTCGCTGACGGGCGTGGAGAACTGCCCGCTGCTGGGGAGCCTTAACGCCTCGGGCAATTGCCTCAAGTCTCTTGGTGCGGTCGCCGGTCTTGAGAATCTGCACTGGCTGTCCCTTTCCGGCTGCGGATTGACTTCGCTGGCCGATCTTCCAACGATGCTGCCGCTGGACTCGCTCGACGTGTCCTGCAACCGGCTGATCACGCTGGCCGACATCGGCTACACACCGTCGCTCCGGAATCTTGAGGCCAAGTTTAACCGCCTGCAAACGCTGGACACCGGTCCCCGTCCGATGCTGGGCTACCTGGGGCTGTCGTCGAACGGACTGACCTCGCTGGCCACGCTCAACGGCGCCAACGCGCCCCGCCTCTACATGATTGACGTCTCGTTCAACCAACTGGTCTCGCTGCAGGGCGTGGAAAACGTTCCCTCGCTGACGACCCTCGCCGCACGCGCCAACCAAATAACCAGTCTGGCGGCGTTGTCCAAGAATCCGCTGCTCAACTGGCTTGATGTTTCGTCAAACCAGCTGTCCTCGTTCGAGGACTTGCCGCCGAACCCGCCCATTTCCTGGCTGACGGCGTCGCGCAACCACATTGCCTCCCTGCACGGGCTGGCCGCCGCCGCCAATCTGTATTTGTCCCGTCTGGACGTGTCCCGCAACCTGCTGACTTCCGTCGCCGAGGTGGCTGCGGCGGACCAGCTTTACAGGCTGGACGTATCGAACAACCAGATTACGGATATTGCGCCGCTGGTGGGGCGGCATTGGCAGGAAATGGGCATTGCCAACAATCCGACGGGCGACGTGCAGCCCGTGCTGTTCAACGAAGATGCTCCCGCGCCCGCTTTCGTCTCCGTCGGTCCGGGCCAGTTGCCCAGCCTCGCACCCTTCGCAAACACGTATATCAACAGCGGGATAATTCAGGCCGAAGGGCCGGAATACGCAGACCTGAGTCTCCTTGGCCGTGCCCGTCCCAATGAACTCCGGGTGACCGGAGCGGCCATTTCCAGCCTGGACGGGCTGGCCGCAAGTTTCAGACTGTACCAGGGACAAATTGAACGGCTCGCCCTTCCGAACAATGCGCTGACGGACCTTTCCCCGCTCTCGAATCAGCCGATGCAGTGGCTCGACGTGAGCGGCAACAATGTTGCCGATATTGCCCCCGTTACCAGTGATTACCTTAATGAAGGCATGCAGATCCCCGGCATTGACTATCTGAACCTGTCCTCCAATCCCATCGCTTCGCTCGCGCCCGCCCTGGGCCGGAGTCTCACATTCGGGCACTTCCGGGCGATTGGCGCGTCAATCATCATGGATTACCAATGGGAGCAGTTTGGTCTAAGTCCGGAGCAGGCGCACAACTGCATGTTAAACGACGCCATGGTGGACGTGACCGGCACGCCGGTGGCCACCGCGCCCGAAGTGGAGCAGCTTCGCGCCGAGGGCGTGATGGTGCGCACCGACGGCACCTGTTCGTATTGCCAGGACGGCTGCATTTCGTCCGTGACCGTGCCCGACGTGACGGGAATGACCCGGGAGGCCGCGTCCGCCGCGCTGTCCGCCGGCGACTTGACGACCGGCAGCGTCACGCAGCAATGCAGTGGCACGGTCGCTGCCGGAAACGTCATCGGGTCCGACCCGGCGGCAGGCGTGACCGTGGAGGCGGGGTCCGGCGTGGCGCTGGTGGTGGCATCCGGCCCATGCACGGTGCCGGTTGCGGTTCCCAACGTGGTCGGCCGGACCGCATCGGATGCCATCGCGGCGATTCAGGCGGCGGGGCTTTCCGTGGGCGCGGTTACCCAGCGATACAGCGCCGCAGTGCCTGAGGGCATGGTAATCTCGCAGAATCCGACCGCAGGCACAACGCTCATGCCACACTCAGCGGTCGCACTGGTCCTTTCGCTGGGTCCGAATCCGCCGGAAGGCGAGATTGAGGGCGAGGGTGAATCCCCGGCACCGCTGACGGACAAGGTGCAGGCGCTGCTGGACGGATTTGGTGCGGCGGACACCAACGGCGACGGCCGCCTGAGCCTGGCCGAGGCCCAGGCCGCGCAGCCGGGTCTGACTCCGGATGAATTTGCGCTGCTCGACCGCAACGGCGACGGCATGCTGTCCCAGCGCGAACTGGATGCCTACCTGGACGGAGGCCACGGATGCCGCGGCTGTCATGGCGGCGGCCCGGGATGGGGAGAAGGGCTTGGTGAACTGCTCGTGGCGCTCATGACCCTGTTCGGCTTGGGTGTGATTGGAAGTTACTTCCGTCCGTAATGGGCCGTCCCGAAAAGCAAGATGCCTGTGACCGCCGGAGCCCGCGCTCCGGCGGTCTTCTCCTCAAGCTGCCGCATCCCATCCATGTTTTCTGCCGCACATGGGCTATACTGGAGGAAACACCGCAGTACTGCACAGGAGGCATGCCATGCGCCCGTCCTTGTTTTCGGTCTTTGCGGCCGCGCTGCTGATGACGATCTTTGTATCCGGTACGGTTGCCGCCCAGACCACGGCGCGCGGCGTGGTCTACGAGGACGCCAATGCCAGCGGCGCCCGAGACGACGGCGAGCGCGGCCTGCCCGGCGTGCTGGTCTCCAACGGTGTTGAGGTCGCCGCCACAGACGGAGAGGGGCGCTGGCAACTGCCCGCCGAAGAGGATGTCATCTTCTTTGTGGTCAAACCGTCCGGCTATGCCGTGCCCACGGACCGTTACAGACAGCCCAAGTTCTATTACATCCACAAGCCGGCCGGTTCGCCGCCCGAGGCCGCACCGGGCGTGCCGCCCACGGGTCCGCTGCCCGCTTCGATTGACTTTGGTCTGACACCCCGGGCCGAATCCGCGAAATTCACGGCGGTTGTCTTCAGCGATCCGCAGGCGCGCGGGCTGACGGAGGCGGACTACATTGCCCGCGACGTGGTGCCCGAGTTGGTTGGCACGGATGCCGCGTTTGGCCTCACGCTGGGCGATTTGGTGGCCGATGACCCGGCAATGATGGGCACGGTGGGCGAGATTACGGGCCAGATCGGCGTACCGTGGTATGAGGTGTTCGGCAACCACGATCACAACCGCGGCGCAAAAGAGGACCGTTTCTGCGACGAGTCGTTCGAGCGGTTCTTCGGCCCGAGCACCTACGCGTTCGACCAGGGCGACGCGCGGTTCATCGTGCTGCGCAATATTGTTTTCCCGGCCGACGGAAGCAAAGAACGCTTTCCGGATGACGCGGTGCGTTTCACGCGCAACCTGCTCGCGGTCACGCCCAGGGAGAAGCTTGTCGTGCTGTTCATGCATGTGCCGTTCTTCTCGCTGGAGAACGCGGAGGAGGTGCTCGGCCCGCTGTCCGCCTTTACGAACACCTTCTCCATCGCGGGCCATGCGCACATCCAGACGCACCAGTTCGCGGGGCCGGGCAGCCACGGATGGAACCGCCTCGAATCACATCATCAGCTGGTTGCGGGCGCGGTGTCGGGGTCCTGGTGGTGCGGCGAGCGCGATGAGACCGGCGTCCCCCACGCGACCATGAACGACGGCACACCCAACGGGTACGCCCTGCTCGACGTGGACGGCGCCCGCTGCAAAGTGCGGTGGAAATGCGCGCGCCGCCCCGCGGAGTACCAGATGAACATCTACCTGCCCGATGCCGTAACGGTGAAGGATGCCGCGGCGGCCACGGCGCTGGTGAACTTCTTCATCGGCGCGCCGCAGGACCCTGTGGAGATGAGGATCGGCGATGACGGCCCGTGGCAGCCGATGACACCCACGGTTGACCTCGATCCCGAGTGCCTGCGCATGTACGGGATGAACCCCCACCGCATGAACGGGATTTGGGGCTGGGACATGGATTTTCCCTATCCCACGGACCACCTGTGGAAGGCCGCGTTGAATGGTCCGGCCCTGGCCCCGGGTGTCCACACGCTGCACGTGCGGGCGAAGGACTCCTTCGGCCAGACCCATCTTGGGCACCGCGTGTTTCGGGTGACCGCCGAGGCCGCCGCAAAATAGACCAAGGTGAAGGGACGAAAGGGACCGAAAGGACGGAAGGGACAGGGCGACTTACACGCCGGTGTGGCCGAAACCGCCGTCACCGCGTTGCGTTTGGGAAAGCCGGGCCGCGCTGTTCCAGCGGATCCGCGCCACGGGCGCAACAATGAGCTGGGCAATGCGGTCGCCGCGGTTGACGGTGAAGGGACCGTCGCCGAGGTTGAGGACAATGACGCGGACTTCGCCGCGATAATCGGCGTCAATGGTGCCGGGGGTGTTGGGCAGGGTGATGCCGTGCTTCAGGGCCAGCCCGCTGCGGGGACGGACCTGCGCCTCAAAACCGGGCGGCACGGCGATGCGCAGTCCGGTGGGAATGAGCGCGCGCCCCCCTGCGGGAATCTCGACCGGCTCCGTCACGGCGGCGCGCAGGTCCATGCCTGCGGCATGCTCGGTTTCGTAGGCGGGAAGGGGCAGGTCTTCCGTGCCGGGTTCCTGGGTGATTTCGATGTCGAGCGGCTCAGAGAGGTTCACGGCAGGACGGGGCCTCCCAACGCGGGCATGTCTTCGGGGCCGAGCACGAGCGACGCGCAGCACTCCATCCGGAAGGTCCGCTGGGCGAACCGTTGCACGTCGTCGGGCGTGACCGCGTCGAGATTGGCGGTCACCTCCTCGACGGGCACCAGGCGCCCGTGAATGAGCATGTTGGTGGCCATGCGCGAGGCGCGCGAGCCGGGGTTCTCCAGCGACATGAGCATGGAGCCCTTGATCTGCTCGCGGTTCATTTCGAGTTCGGCCTCGGGCACGGGCTCGTCGCAGATGCGCCGCAACTCGTCATAGACGAGCGTGCAGGCGCGGTCGCACTGTTCCGGGGCCAGCGCCTGGTAGACGCCGACGATGCCGACGGCGGCGTAGTCGTTGTGGTAGGCGCAGATGTTGTAGGCCAGCCCCTCCTCCTCGCGAATCTTCTCGAAGAGCCGCGACGTGGAGCCGCCGCCGAGCACGTTGACCATGAGGGAGCAGGCAAAGCGCCCCGGATCAGCCGAGGGCACGCCGGGAAAGGCGAGGTTGACGTGCGCCTGCGAGATGGGCCGCTCCACCGAGGTCACCCCGGCGCGGAAAACCGGCACGGGCGGCATCGGGGCGGACGGGGCGGCGGGCCAGTCGCCAAAGGCTTCCGTGACCTGTTGCAGCACGGCATCTTCATCAAAATTTCCGGCGATGGAAAACACCAGATGCTCGGGCGTGTACCAGCGTTCGTAGAACGCGGCAACGTCGTCACGCCGCAGCGCGCTGACCGATTCCTCGGTCCCGGCAACGGGCCGGCCGAGCGGATGGCCGGGCCAGTGGAACTCGGTGATGAGATCATGGGCGAAGTCGTCGGGGTTGTCCTCGACGGAGGCGATTTCCTCCAGGATGACACCGCGCTCCTTGTCCATGTCGCAGAACAGGGAGTTGCGGGCGATGTCCGCGAGCACCTCGATGCCCACGGGCACGTGTCGCGTGAGCATGCGCACGTACAGGTTGGTGCCCTCGCGGCCGGTGGAGGCGTTGAGGTAGCCGCCGCGGCTCTCGACGGCCTCCATGAGCTGGTGTACGTTCCGCGTGCGGGTGCCCTTGAAGAAGAGGTGCTCCAGGAAGTGCGCGGCGCCCGATTCATGGGGCAGTTCGACGCCCGAACCGGCCCGCGCCCAGATTCCAAACGCGGCCGAATGCAGGTATGGCAGCCGTTCCATGGCCACGGTAAAACCGTTGGGCAGACGGTGCACACGCATGTTCTCGGTGGATGGGGTGGTTTCGCTCATGGCGTGGACGCGCCCTTCAAGAAAAAAGGGGTGGCGCGTTTCGTTTGAACGGACGCGCCACCCCGTTGCAGTTAGAGACTAACGCCGGTCGCGACCGCCGCCGCCGCCACGGCCGCCGCGATCACCGCCGCGCCCGCCGCCGCCGCCGCGTCCGCCG
>CALDSM010000565.1 GCA_937923585.1 uncultured bacterium | reverse complement strand
CTTCGCCGCAACAGCCTTCTTGGCTGCCGGCTTCTTCACCACGGCCGGTTTCGCCGCAACGGCCTTCTTCGCGGCCGGCGCCTTCGCAACCGCAACGGCCTTCTCAACTTTGCACTTGCACGCCATTTCTCCATCCTCCTTTTCCGTTCAGGCATATGGCCAACCCATGCGCCCAACCATCGGACACTTGTGCAAAGAGCCTGAACACCAGAACCCTTGCAGGACTGTCCGCAGATCCCTGGTCAGAGGGCGGGACTTGCATCGTCCCGCCGGCATTCATATAGCAAAATGCGATTTGTCTGTCAAGGGGAAAAAGGAGAAGCAGAGAAAAACGAGGAAGGTCAACCGTGGCGCATTCGAACACAAACACGGCTCTTACGCGCGCCTGTCCTTGCTTCTTGCATGCCGCTGCTCTACCATGAACCCGGTGACTGACCGCAAGGCGGGTGCACACGGCATGAACCAGGACCAGACAGCGGACGCGACGAAAGACACTTCGCGCACCGGGACGCCGGCAAAACGCCAGCGGCGGCGGATACTACTGTTGCCGGTCTTGGTGGCGGTGCTGGTGGCGGTGCTGGCGGCGGTGCTGGCACTGGCCTCGGGCGTGCCGCAGCGGCGTCTCATTCCGAAGGCGGTGCAGCGGGTGCTTGGCGCGGAGGTTTCCATGGCGGTGCGTTCCACCTGGAACCGGGTGGAACTGGGCGACATTGTCGTGCGCGAACCGGGCGAGCCGGGTCTGCCGCCGCTGCTGCGCGCGGAATCCCTGTCCATGCCCTGGACCTTTCCGGGGCCGCGCCATATCCCCTCGCTGAGCATCACCGGCCTGGATATCCATCTGGACGGCGGCAACCCGCAGCGGACCAACTACGGATGGGTCAGGCGATTCACGGCGCAGCCGTCCTCCGGGTGGAACCTGCTGCCCTGGACGCCGGTGAACATCACCGTGGCCCCGATTCGGGTGACGGCCAGCCTGCCCGGCGCTTCCATGGCGATGGAAGGCGCCGGGGCGGGCGGACTGGCGCTGACGGCGGTGACGGACTCGATGCAGCGGTACAAGATTGGGCTGGCGGGCGATGACGCGGAACTGCGCTGGACACTGCCCGGCATTGCCCCCCAGACCTTTTCCAAAAACGGCATCCGGGTGCAGGTGGAGGCCGACGAGAAGACGTACGCCGCCACGGTGGACCTGCGCCTGCCGAAGGACGACCGGGTTCAGGGCACGATCCATGTCACGCCCGAAGGACAGGACACCGTGGCGGAGGTGACGGTCAAAGAATCGGTGCTGCGCCAACCGATTTGGTCGGAACTCACGGCCTCTTTTTTGCCGGTGCCCGTGCGGTTTGCCGCGATGGAATGCCCGGACCTGCGGGCGCGGCTGCGCCGCCTCCCTGTCGGATGGGGTTTGGAGCAGGTGGATCTGCACACGCGCATCACGGGCCTGACCGTGGGTCCGCCCGCGGCGCCGTGGTTTTCCGGTGATGTCCAACTGGCCAGCGTGGACCCGCCCAAAGGTGCCCAGTTCGCCGCAAGAGCCGTCATCAACCAACTACCGCCCGTGCAGTTCCATTGGGGCGCCCAGAAGGACGGCGGGCGTATCGGCGCCGTTCTGGACCAGTGGACCCGGGAGCAGTTGGCGTCCCTCCTCCCGGCCGACATGAGCACGGTCCTGACCCAATACGTTCCGTTCAGAACGGTTTCCCTGTCCTCGGAACTGGGCCCAACCCCGGACGGATGGGGGTTCTCGGGCAACCTAAAGCTCCAACCGGCAGTAGACGGGGGAGACCCGCTCACGGTGCAGACACGCGGCACCTGGAAGACGAGCACTTTGTCCGCCGAAGCCAAGGCAGCCCTGGGCGAAAACACTGCGCTGGAAATGAAGGGGCTGCGCCTCGACCCTGCAACGGGCAAAGCCTCCGCCACGGTGACCGGGCCGGTGGACCTCGTTCCCTTCGCCAAAATGGCGGGCCTTTCCGACCTCTGGGGCACGGCAAAGGTGGATGCCCGTATCGTCTGCAATGCCTGGGGAAACCTCAACATCGAGCCCCTGCGCGCCACGTTTGAAACCCTGGGCTACGGCAACCTCGGCATCCCCTACGGTGTCGAACTGGCCGTTTCCGCGCCGGTGCGCCGGGGCAAGGCGGGTCTGACGGCGGGTCCCGTCGAGGCGGCGCTGGGCACGGACACCACGCTCCACGTCAGGGAGATCGCGTGGAACGCGGGCCGTCTTCTGGCCTCCGGCCTGACGCTGGAATCGGGCCTGGCACCGCTGGTGTCCAAGGGTTGGCTGGCCGCCGCCGAGGGCCGCGCGACACTGCGGTGCGCTTCCGTCACCTGGCCCGGCCCGGTGCCTGAGACGGCGGTTGAATACGATGCGGCGTTTGCCCGTCTGGATTTGCCGGCGGGCTGGTGCGCGGTCAAAGGACTCACCGCCAAGGGACAGTTGAACGGAGCGGACGCGGGGACCATGACGGCCGACGAGGTTGCCGCCGCGGGGGCGACACTGCACGGAATCCATGCCGGGCTCCGGTTGGACGGCGCGAACCTGCTGCTGGAAGCCATTGCCTTCGGACTCTTCGGCGGCACCGTCACCGGCGAGGCGCGGCTGACGCCGCTGGACCCCGCCCTGCCCGTGTCCTTTACGGCCGCCGTTGAGAAGATTGACCTGGAGGTGTTCACGAAGGAATACAAGCCGCCTTCGACGCGGTTGACAGGACTGGTGGGCGGGCGCGTGTCCGCATCACTGGATTTGAACGGACTGCGCGCGCTCGATGTGGAACTAAAGAGCGACGGCGGCATAACGATGAACCGGGATCTCGTGGAGCAGTTGCTGGCCAGTGAGTATCTGTCGGGCATGTCCGGCGGCAAACAGGTCAGCGAAATGCTGCGGGATGTCGTCGGGGACGCGCCGCAGATCCCCTTCACCGGTGCCGCAATGAAACTCGGCCTCGAAGAGGGGCGGATCACCGGCACGGCACGGCTGGAGAGCGAGAAGCTGAACCTGACCCTGGACATCAAGGCCGACCCGGGGGCGCTGCTCGAGGCGCTGCGCGCCCGCAGCGCCGATGCCGCTTCGGAGAAGAGCGCACAATAGGACACGGTCAGGGCCGGACTTCCGGTCCGGGACTGCATGGGAACCGCCGCACGCCGAACGCTTTGCGCAAAGGCGCGCCAACAACAGGGAGCAATGCCATGAAGAAGACGCTGTTCGCGGCCGCGCTGGCCATGACCATGGTGGTGCTGGGCTGTGTCATCCGCACGGAAAGCAGGATTGACGCCCACATCACGCTCGACATCCGCCACATCTCCGCGCAGGCGGAGAACGTGCTGGACTTCGTCGAGGGCAAGACCGACGCGCTGCCGGGGGTGGAACCCGCCGCGGCTGCACCGGCAAAGGACGGCAAGGGCAAAGAGAAGGGGGCCAATCCCGGCCCCACCTCGTGGGCCGTGCGCGCCCTGGGGGCGCTCAGTCCCATTCAGGTAGCCTATGCCGCCCCGTTGAAGGTGACCACCTCGCCGTTCGTGGTGGAAATTGCCGGCAAGATGCGCCAGCGCAATCCGGAAATCGCGCGGCTCAAGCAGGCGGGCTGCCTTGGTGAATCCAACCGCGGCTACGTGGAAGTGCGCGACTGCGATGAAACCAAGGATTCGGCGAAGCGCGACGCGGCGCAAAAGCTGGTCTCCGAGGAGAACAGGGACCGCAAGGCGCTGTACGGCGAGATCGCCCGGCTGAACAGCGAGCAGGGAGTGAGCGTGTCCACCGTCGAAGGCATCTACGCCATGGAGCGGCTGCACCGCGCCAATGCGGGCGACATATTCCAGCTTCCCCCGGAAGGCGCCGATTTCGACGCCGTCAAGCAGTCACCGCTCGGCCAGAAACTGGGCGCAAAGTGCGTGGCCGGCGCATGGGTGACCGCGCCGTAGGCGAAGGAAACACATGCCCGAAGGGAAAACGGGGCACCGTCACTTGCGCAGGCGGTTTGCCGCGTCCCGCGGGGATATTACCACCGCCACCGCATGCCGCCGACGGCCCCGGGCTGGGCTTTGGCGGACACTTCCGACTGAAGCCTTTCTTCACGCATTTCCGCCGTGCGTGCCCAACATGGCCACTGCCGCCGCGCGTGCGGGCAGGGTCACGCCCCGTCGGTCGCACCGGGTCTGTTCCGAAGTGCTGAGCCGGAGTGCGCCGGCGTCGTCCAGCGGCACGTGGGCTGTGCGCTTCCCGAAGTTGAGCAGGACGGCCACTGACTGACCGTCCTGGCGGCGCACATAGCCAAACACGTTGGCGGGGAGTTTGTCCAGGAGCGTGAGTGACCCGGCGTGCAGGGCGGGCAGTTCGCGGCGCAGCTTCAGGACCGCCCGGTACAGATTAAGCAGTGAATTTGGCGCGACGGCCTGGCTTTCCACGTTGCAGTCGTGCGTGGTTTGTTCGTTGACCGGCAGCCACGGCACGGCATCGGGTGGACAGAAGCCCGCTTTGGGCCCGCGGGTCCATTGCATGGGTGTGCGGTTCATGTCCCGGTTGAGGTTGATGGGCAGCCGTTTCCGCACCGCGTCGGGCACGCGGTCCCACAGTTTCGACACCGGGTCCTGCGCCTGCGATTTTGGAATGAACAGGTCGGTCATCCCGATTTCCTCGCCCATGTACACCGTGGGCACGCCGCGCGCGGTGAGTTGGAACACCGCGAGCATTCTGGCGAGTTCCATGTCGCCACCGATGCGGCTCATGAGCCGGCGCATGTCGTGGTTGCCGAAGACATAGGTGGGCTGGAAGGGCGGGGGAAAGCACCGCTCGAACTCAGCCACGAGGTTGTGGAACCACTTTGCCCGCCGCTGCCACGGCAGCAGAAAGATCATGTCGAAGAGGAACGCCAGGTTCAGCCCGTCGTTGATCTCATCACCCAGCAGTTGCCGCACCTCGCGCTTGTCGCCCATGGCCTCACCGAGCAGGATGCGCTCGGGTTCATCAAACTCGCGCATCACGCTGCGCAGTTCCCGGCAGAAGGGAAAGATGTCGGGGTGGTTGTGCTGCATGCACGGATTGCGGAGACCGGGCATGCCGCCGTCGTACAGCCCGGGTTGGAAAGGGTTGTCCCGGAACTGCGCGTCCTTCATGAGCGCGCTGAAGAGGTCAAGCCGGAACCCGTCCACGCCCCGCCGCAGCCAGCGCCGCACCACGTTGAACATCGCTTCCTTCACTTCGGGGTTGCGCCAGTTGAGGTCGGGCTGGAACGGCAGAAAGGACGCCATGTAACACTGGCCGCGCTCCGGGGCGTAGTGCCACGCACCGCCGCCCGGAAAGGCGACCCAGTTGTTCGGCGGACGGCGGGGCGAGCCGTCCCGCCAGATGTACCAGTCCGCTTTCGGGCCGCTGCGGGACTGGCGCGATTCGAGAAACCACGGGTGCTGGTCTGACGTGTGACTGAGCACCATGTCGAGCAGCACCTTGAGCCCGCGCCGATGCGCCGCTTCAAGCAGTTCCTCAAGGTCCCCCATCGTCCCGTATTCCGGCGCCACGCTGTCATAGTCCGTGATGTCGTAGCCATGGTCGGCCAGCGGGCTCGGGTAGAACGGCGAGATCCAGATTGTCTCGAAACCGAGATCCCGGACGTAGTCCAGCTTCTCGATGATCCCGCGCAGATCGCCGATGCCGTCGCCGTTCGCATCGCGGAACGAGCGCGGATAAATCTGGTACACCGTCGTCTTGTGCCACCAGGGAATCGTCATGATTGGTTACTTCACCGTCCGAATCTTGATGTTGCGGAACTCGATGGCGCCGCCGTAGTCCTGCAGTGCAATGTGGCCTTTGGGCGCGAGGCCCCAACTGCCTTTCCCGTAGGCGGTCCAGAAGTACTTGCTGGTCTTCACGTGCGCCCGCCAAAGTTCGGTGTCCACGTCGTACTCCAGCAGTTTCTCGCCGTTCATCCAGTGTTCCACGTGCTTGCCGTTCGCCACGATACGCGTCTGGTTCCACTGGCCGAGCGGTTTGGTCAGGTCTCTGGCCGGGGCGAACACCGCGTAGCACGCGCCTGCGGAGGCCAGCGGATTGAGCCCGTCCATGTGGCCGGTGTTGTCGAGGATCTGGTACTCCGCGCCGGTCTCCCAGACCTGTTCGCCGTCTTCGGTCGCGCGGTACATGATGCCACTGTTGCCGCCTTTGGTCATCTTCCATTCGAGCGTCAACTCGAAGTTGTCGTATTGGTCCACGGTGACGATGTCGCCCGTGGTGCCGCCCTGTTCATGGCGTGACAGCAGCGACCCGTTCTCCGCTTTCCAACTGGCCGGCATGCCGGTTGACTTGTAGCCGCGCCAACCCGCCGTGGTTTTCCCGTCGAAAAGCAGTTGCCAGCCGGCGTCCTTTTCCGCCTGGGTGAGCGTGTTGGGTTCTTCCGCGCGCGCTCCGCACACCGCATACAGGCAAAAGAGCGTCAACACCACGACAAGACGGGCGGTAGTCTTCCCTGGGCGCGCCAATCTCCGGATTGGCTGGCCGTTGCGGCAAGCCTGGATGCCCGCCTGCGTGGGCATGACGACGGGGTCGGACGTTCTTTTAAAGTTAGCCGTATTCAAAAGACAAATCAGGTCTTCTGGCGACTTTCGTTTCATCTTCTTTCTCCCTCCCTATTTCGCGGTTACAAGACCCGCCGGTGTGCTGGACAACTGCCAGTCTTCAGGCAGCGTGGCCAGGATTGGCTCATCGGCCGCGCCGGTTCCGGTAACCGTGACAGTCTTGTCATGCACGGTGATGTCGAGCACGGCGGCCTGCAAATGAATACGGGTGATGGTCAACTCAGGCCACTCTTTCGGCAGTCTCGGGTTGATGGCGAAGCCGTCCGCTGTGGGGCGGAAACCGAGGAATCCGTAGAGCATGACCTGGGGCACCATGATGCTCTCGAAAAATTCCTTGTCGAGTCCGAGCCCGCCCGCAACATTGCCGCCCTGCATCGTCCCGTTCTTGGGATCCTTATAGAATTCGCGATAGCCGCCTGCGGTCTGCGTCTCATCAAACCACACGAGCATTTCCTTCAGCCGCTGCCAGGCGTCATCGGGACCGTCGGTCATCAGCCGCGCCATGAGGTCGTGGTAGGAAAAGCCCAGCACCGCGCCGCCGTCCTGCACCTGGTATCCCCAGGGGATGCTCTCCGGACTGCTCCAGGCCCAGATGTAATAGTCGAGGTTGCGTTTGGTGGTGGAACGCGGGCCAAAGCGCCAGCGGAAAACATCGGCCCCGGTGGACGTGTCGCCGTCCACAATGCGACGGCCCGAGACCCAGTCGCGGATGGACCTGGCCTGGTCGGGCGTGGCGAAATTGTAGTAAACGGCCTCGTTGTTCAGGAAGGTGAACCCGTAATCATGCATGCCGCCATCCAGGTCCACCGTGCCGAAGCGCCCCGTTGCGCCGTTCCAGAACCGCTTGGTTCCGTAGTCCCTCACCTCTTGGGCATGGCTGCGCAGGTCGGCAGGGTCGAAAGCCTCCGCCCCGGTGGCGACGCACCACTGCGGGTGCAGCGTGATTTGCGCTTCGAGTCCCGCCAAGTCAAGCAGCGTGTCGTAATAGTAGACCGTTGCCAGCGCGTCCTCGCCGCCGAAGGGGAGCAGGTCCCAGTAATTGCTGCCGATGCCCTCGCCGGGCACAAGAACCTTCTTTCCGTCCGCGCCGATGCGGACGCCGCTGCGCCCCTCATGGCCGGGCCAGATAGTGTATATACACTTGCGCTGGCGCGTGTTGAACTCGTTCATGACGAAGCGCATGGCCGAGCGCACGCGGCCAATCTGGTCGCGCAGGAAGGTAATGTCGCGCGTCCAGAGGAAGTACTCGCAGCAGCCGCGGATGAAGTTCAGGTTATTGATGTTGTGGCGCGTGTCGCAGGCGGTGTGAAAGGACTTTATGACCAGGCTCGCCGGGCCGGCATTGTCGAAATGGACGCGCAGCCCCGTGATGGTTCCCTTCCATCCGGAAATGCGGCTGACGGGGATCATCGTCCTCGTTTCGATGGTGGCGGTGAACAGTTCTGTCGCGGACTTCGGCCCCATGGGCGGCGTCACCTGCGTGTGGCCGCCCGGTGTCGCCGGGGCGAAATAGGCGCGGCATTCAGGCGCAAATTCGGGTTGCTCCTCCGTGGTCCACTCCACGTAGCAGCGCGCATGGTCCAAACCGGTGGCCCACCAGTTCAGCCGCAGCCACGGGCCGTTCTTCGCCTCCATCCTGAATGCGGGCGTTTGCAGCGTCGCGCCCGGCTCCGTCAGGTTGACCGCCCAGCCTTTGTCGTTGACCTCGCCCCCGGTTCCCCCGGTCACAGTCCACCCTTCCGGTGTGGCCGCGGGCGCGTCATAACCCGGCACGCCGGTGCCGCGGAAATGCCAGCCCATTCCATCCGCCTCCATCCACCGCGGAAAAGGCCACCCTTCCGCGTGCGCGGGACCGTCATGCTGCTGCGTGATCACATAACCCTCGCCGCTCATCCTCCGGTCCGCCAGCGCCTGCGCCCAGCGGCCACGCATGGCGTCCAGGTTCCCGCCCGGTGCCGTGGCCGGCCACAACGTGGACATGGGCATCCACTCGTCCCACAGCGGAATCAGCGGCCCGGCAGGCTCATAGTGCAGCCAGAACAGGTCCCGCAGAGAGCCCATCTCCTTGTCAAAGCCGGGCACTGCAAAGCGCGGAAAGTCCTCCGGCACCGGCGCCGCATGTACTGTCGTGGCCAGAATCAGGGCCGCTAATCCTGTTACCGCCTTTGACATGCCCGTTTCTCCTTGCTGGGTTCTTTCGTCTTCAGTCTGGCGAATGCGCAGGTCCCTTTTCAAGAGAGGAACTCGGTCAAGGAGGACAGGGCGCTCTGCGGACGAGCGCTGCTGTGGTTTGTTCCTGCCCCGAAGGGCACCCCGATTTGACTGTGTGCACACAATCCACTAGAGTCTCAACAGGTTGGTTCGCCACTTCATGGGTAAGGCAGCCCTGTTCCCAGTTTCACTGTCTCGATCCTTGCAGTATTGAACCGGCGGCATGCATGCACAGGGCGCAAAGAGATGGAAAACGTCGTAGACAAAACGCTCTCAAGGTTGGAAGAGTTGATCCTTCAGGGCCGTTTCGAGGAACTTGAGACGGACACTCTTGAAATCAAGCCCGTTCCCTCCGATTCGGGCAGTTGGGCGGAGAGATACAAGACTGCCTGCGCGTTCTTGAACACCCGTGGTGGCATTCTAATCCTTGGTATCACCGAAGAGGGGCAGGGAACGAACAGGCGGTATGTCCACTCCGGATATCACCCCCATGCGGAACCAAAACTGCGGGAGTTTCGCAGCCAGTTTTCTGAACGAGATGGCCGGCAACTATCGCTTTCCGAGAACTTCCCGGAGCCTGAACTTCGCGATTTCATGGGGGGAAAGGTCGCGGTGCAGTATGTGGATGAGCTTTCTGCCGATCGCAGATTCGCCTTCTACAAGCACAAAGCCTATAAACGTCATCTGACCGCAGATGTGGTGATCGCCGCCGCGGAGATCGAGCGACAGGAGGAGTTCAAGGAAGAGGCCCGTCAGGCAAGGGAACTTCAGCCTGTTGAGGGAGTCACACCGGCAGGTCTGAGTATAGACAAACTGAACGAATACATTACAGCGCTCAACCGCGGTGTAAAGATAGAGACTCTGAAGCCAGATCTTCCCTCGGCCACGCCCTTTCTTGAACGCAAGTGTTTCGTGAAGGACGGCCGAGTCACCACGCTGGGAATGCTGGTTTGCGGAGAACATCCGGAGGATTATCTCGGCTTCCGTTGCCAAGTGCATGGCTATGTTGATCTTCCCCAATCCATTGCCCAAGACAAGCAGGATTTGTCGGGCAATATTCTCCCGCTGATGGAAAGCAGCCTGGCCTATATTCTGCGAAACATCCAGGTTGGCATTACTGTGGAGCGGGGTGGCTCCAGCCGTCCCCAGTATCCCGAAGCGCTGCTGCGTGAAACCGTCAACAACGCGCTGGCGCATCGCAGTTACTCACATGACAAACAGGTCATCCTGGCCATCAGGCCGGGTGTGCACCTGTCCATCCAGAACCCCGGCAGTTTTCGGGAAGGACTTCTCATTAGGGCAACTGACGGACCGGTCCCGTTGCTGCGAATCATCCCGGAGGCAAAGCCGCGCAACCCGAAACTTGCAGACGCGCTGCGCGTGTTCCGAAAATGGGAGGGCCGGGGAATTGGAATGGCCACGCTGACCGACCTGTGCCTGAAGAACGAAATTGATCTTCCCTACTATACGTTCAAGACGGAGGATGTGACCCTTTACCTCCGGGCCGGGCAATTGCTTGATGACCGAATGAGGCGCCTTTTCAAGGCGTTTGACCGTTATATTGAAAGCAAACTCCAAGGGTACCAGCTTGCAGAATCCCAGCAATTGGTTCTTTCATACCTCATTAAGTCTGAATGGGACAACGAACTGTCCCGCTACACTGTGCTCTTGACTCCGGACAACAACCATTACAATGAATTGGTAGCGCTGGAACGGCATGGGCTGATTGAGAAGCATCCGGCCAGCACGTCCATCTATCATATCTACGTTGTTGACCGTGAACTGGCAAAGAAGGACTACATTGACGAATTGCGGGGCCTTTACGGTGAGGTTTCTTTCGATGCGCTGCCTTCCTTTCACAAAGACATACTGACAGTTGTGTACCGGCTTAACCATTTCTCCAAAGAAGTGGTTGCCAGTGCGAAGGAAGTGAGTTTCAGTCTCTGGTATGCGCGGGGAGAGCGCGGCGACATAAAGGGCTTTGACACTTTCTATCGAAAAGTCCGGAACGCCTTTAATACGCTTGCAAAGAATGGATTTCTGTTCAAGCCGACTGGAAGCAGAGGGTACTTGCTGGACAAAGATTCCGCCGGGGAAATGCTGAGAGCGTCATCTGAACGTGAGTGACGCGGCATTGCCCGCCGCCCCTCTGTCTCTTGCGGGCGCGCCGCAAAGTTGGGGTAGCCCTCTTGGTCGCGTGGTGGCCGCTCCGTTACACACTCCGTTAATGGACGCGCGCGAAATTTGCCGCCTTTAATGTGCCCTGTCCTCCCGTCAGGTCTGTTCGTCAGGTCTGTTCGGCTTCAGTCTGGCGAATGCCTCGCGCCACTTGCAGGGCGTTTGCCCGACAATCGAAAACCCTACCCGACAAATTCAACAAGCAACGAATCCCTACAGGGCCGTGGCCATCACCGAAAGCAAGTTTTCCAGGATCACGTTCCCCGGATCATCCCCGGGATCGACAATTGATAATCCTGGACC
Organism: uncultured bacterium; assembly: GCA_937923585.1. Lineage (GTDB taxonomy): Bacteria > Hydrogenedentota > Hydrogenedentia > Hydrogenedentales > CAITNO01 > CAITNO01. The sequence goes on along the minus strand of CALDSM010000565.1, from coordinate 886 downwards.
CGCCGTCTATTATGGCCAACCATGAGCATACGAAAACGCATCGGCATCACCGTCCTTTCCATCGTCCTTCTGGTCAGCCTGCTTGCGGGCGGGGGACTCTTCTGGCTGGTGTGGGAATGCCGGGACATCGGGGCGGGCTACAACGCCAAGATTCTCGCGACCGGTGTCTTTGTGCTTGGGCGCACGCCCGAATCCATCCGGGCACAGGAGCTCAAATACTTTCCGTTCGGCGGCTACGAGGTGGATCGAAACGCCAAAGCCGTCACCGCGTGGGTATTCCCCTCGGCCAAACGCACTGCCGTCTATCGCGACGGACTCGGGGTCGCGCTGGCTTTCGACGATGACATCAAGAAAGTGCAGGCCCAGGCGCGCCCCAACCCGGCATCCGACCCCGGCGTGCTCAAAGCGCAGCCGTGGCCCATGGGCGACGCCCCCAGCGGCCGGCCAAGACCGGAAGGTTATGACGAGGCCTCAGTGGTTGCCGCGGTGGACCACATGTTCGCCGAGCCCAACCGCCTGCACCTGCGCAACACCCGTGCGGTGGTGGTGGCTTACCGCGGTGAAATTATCGCGGAGCAGTACGCCCCCGGCTTCGGGCCGGAGCAGCGCCTCGCCGGATGGTCCGCGGGGAAGAGCGTGTTTCATGCCCTTTTCGGCATTGCGGTGCGCGACGGCAAGGTCAGGATCAGTGACCCTGCCCCGGTTCCCGCGTGGCAGTCCAAGGGGGACCCGCGCGGCGAAGTCACGCTGGATGCGCTTCTCCGCATGCGTAGCGGGATTGACTACAGTGATTTCGATTTCGTCCGGCACCCGCGGTTGGCGGACCTGCTCTTCGGACACGGCGGCGCGCGTGTGCGCGAATGAAAAGCCCGAGCCGTTCATCGAG
>CALDSM010000564.1 GCA_937923585.1 uncultured bacterium | reverse complement strand
GGTGGTTGGTTTCCTGCCCTATGGCCCCGTTCCCTACGCGGACCGCTACATGTACATTCCCGGCATGGGCCTTGCATAGGCCGTTGCGTGGACCCTTGTATCACTGCCGTTGGGCCGCATCCCGCGGGTCGCCGCCTGCGCTGCGCCGGTGCTCATGCTGCTGGCGGTTTCCTGGGCACAGGTGGGCGTTTGGCGCGACATGTGGTCCATGTATGAACGCAAAATGAAGGTGTACCCCAATGACGCACCGACCTTTGCGCGGGCGGCGCAGTGGCTTGCCGAGCAGGGCGACCTGGAACGGGCCGAAAAATGCGACCGGGAGGCGGTGCGGCTGGCGCCCGGGGTGGACGAATACGCCTATAACCTGGGCACGGACCTTGTTGCGCGCGACCCTGAGGAGGCGGCGAAATGGTTCGAAAAGGCCACGGGTCTCAACCCGAAGAATGGCAATGCGTGGAGCAATTTTGGAGATGCGCTGCTGAGACTCAACCGCCCGCAGGATGCGGTGGCGCCGTTGAATGAGGCCGTGCGGCTCCAGCCGAAGAACCCCGTGCCGCTGATCAATCTTGGTGCGGCGCTCCAGCGCATCGGCAAACGGGACGAGGCGCGCGCGGTGTTGGAGAAGGCGCTTGCGCTGGACCCGGCAAACGCGGCGGCCAGGAGAAACATGCAGTCGCTGCAATGATGCACCCGCGGCGGTCGGCGCAGGGCGGTGGTTTTTCGGCAATGTGTGCCCCACAATGGCGCAGCCGGGGACAAAGTCTGAAACACAGGAAATGATGATGGAGCACATGGACACGGATTACGTGGAGCGGGTTGTCGCGCGGCTCGGGCGCATTGCGCCCGATGCGGTGCCGCTTTGGGGTGTGCTCCGCCGGGACACGCTCATTGAACATCTGGTCTGGGTGGTGCTCCACTCGATGGGCCGTTCCGCGCAGATGCCATTTTGTGGAAACTGGTTCACCGTGCATGTGCTGGGACCGCTCTTCATGGTCGGCCTCCTTCCCATTCCCAGGAACATCCAGATTCCGAGAAGGCTGCGGGAAAGGGGCGTCACCATGCGGGAGCCGGGCGATCTGGACACGCTGCGGCGGCTGCTGGAGGAGTACCTGAACCTGGTGCAGGCGGACGAACTGTCTCCCGCGCCGCATCCGCTGTTCGGCGACGTGGGCATAGACGGCTGGGACCGTATTCATGTGGTCCATTTCGAGCATCACCTGCGGCAGTTTGGCGTGTGATCAATGTTCCCTGCAGTTCTCCGCCAATCGCTGCCCAGCCCTGCTGCCTTGTGGCCGTGTGCCGCACCGCCATAGAATGAATTTATGAAGACCCTCTGTTCATGGTTGCTATTTGTCTGGGTGCTGATGAAGTACCTTCTTTGGCGGGGCGGGCTGCTTGGGCGTCGGCCCGAATTCACCGATCACGTGCCGGTCTTGAGAATCGCCATCGGACAGATGTTTCGTTGGAAACGGAGGGTGCGCGTGGTGAACGCGGAGTACTGCCCCGCGGACAATCCGGCGCTGTTTGTGTCGAACCACCACAAACTGGACGACCCGATTGATCTGTGGCCGGCCATCCACTGGGCCTCGGGGGAAAGGGTTGCCCCCGGATTCGTGATGCGCGATGATTTCTTCGACGGTTTCCCGTGGAACTGGTCGCCGTTCGACGTGAACCACCTGTGCGAGATGGCCGGGGCCGTGCTGATTTCGCGCGATCAAATCCGTCTGACACAGTTGCGCCAACTGATCGGGGTGCTCGGCAGGCCCGGTTCGCTGGTCCTGTTTCCCGGGCGCACGCGCAGCCGGACCGGCGCATGGTTTGAATACCGGGAGGATTTTACGGAGCCTGGCTCGGCCGCATTCGTCATTAATCACGCCCAGCGAAAGAATCCCGGACTGCGGATTGCTGCCGTGCCGGTGGCGCGCACCTGGCATCCTGTGCGCAACACGTCGGCGATTGTGTTTGGCGAACCGCTCTATCTGGAGTCGGACGCCCGCCGCGAGGCGCAGCGGAAACTCGACTGCGAACTGCTGACACGCATTGGCGGACTCGTGGAAGTACATGCGGTGCATCTGGCCTCGCTGCTGCTGTACCTGCACACGCTTCATGGAGGCGGGACTTTGCCGGAGGCGTTCTTCACCTCGGCGGCGGAATTGTGGGGCCGCGATGCGCCCCACCCGCACACGGACCCGGCACTGCTGTCAAACCCCGACGGTGAAATGGACAACGCGCTGCGGCATCTGGCCGGAGAAGGGGCACTGAAACGGTTGAACGGGACGGTGGCGGCGGATGCGGGCATGATCCGCAGCACACCCGACTGGGACGGCGATTACTGCAGGCACAATCTGGTGAAATACTGGACCAATCAGATCATTCATCTGCCCGCCGTGATCCAGTGGGCGGAAGGCGTCATCGCGGAGAGACTGCAGGCAACCTCGCTTCCTTGAGAATGACGGTGGAAGACCCAGCTATGGCCAAAGGAATTTCCTGCGTTTGCAGTGACAGTTGAGAATTTGTGGAACCGCGCTCGGAGTCCGAAAGGGAGGCATTCGAGACTGCGCCGTTAACTTCTTCTCGGTTTGGCCCGCAGGCACAGCCACTCGCAGCCGCGTTTTAGCGTTTGCCGCATTCCCCGTTCACGCAGGTTTTCGACCAGTCTTCCGGCCATTTCGAAAGGCGTGGCGCGGCGCAACCGTAGCGCCAGCCGCATCCGATCCGCGATGGACCGAATCCGGGCGCGCTCTTCGGGTGTTGAGGATGCGACCGTTTCCTCTAATGCGTTCAGGAAACCGGACAAGACTGCGGAAGGGGTGTCGTTGAATGCGTAATTGTCTGAAAGAAACACGTCGCCCCGAAGGCCCAACTCGTTCTCAAGCTCCAGGAATCTGCACAGTCTGTCCTGCCGCACCTCCAGATTGTTGCTTCGGTCCCTGGTGCGCCAATTGTGCATTTCGCAGCCCTCTATGCCGTATGTCACACGAAGATCCCACAGATCGGAGGGTCCCAGGCCGAACGTGTTGACGCTGATGATTTCGTCAATGTACGGCCGGTTGTTGCGGACAAAATCCAGGGTTTCCCCAAAATGCGCCTCTGTCTCGGTGGGAAAGCCGACGATGAAATTAACCTCTGTGCGGATCCCCGCATTGTGGCATTTCTGAAGGAAGGCGGAGGCCATCTCCGGGTTGTGGCGTTTTCGCATGCCTGCCAGGGTCGCGGCAGACCCGCTCTCGATACCGATGAAAGCCACGCTGAATCCGGATTTCCGCATGAGCGGAAACAGATCGTCGGGCATGGACGGACGCACCATCAGGTTTCCGCTGTAGTCAACTTTCAACCCCCTGCGGATGATTTCCTCCGATTTCTGGCGCACGAGCCCGTAATCGCCGTTGACCAGCGCGTCGTAGTAGGGGAAATGTTCGACACGGAATCGGGACGACAGGTACTCCAGTTCGTCCACCTGGTTGTGCGCGGAGCGTGAACGATGCCCCGGAAACACGCGCCGTTCGGAACAGAAGACACATTTCCCCAGGCATCCGCGGGACCCCACCAATCCAAGGTAGGGTTTCGTGTAGAGACTGAGGTCCACTTCGTCATAGCGGGGCCAGGGCACACGGTCCAGGTCCGCGGCAAGTGGACGCTCCTCATTCAGTTTCCAGCCCTGCGCCGTGGGCAGATAGAGTCCGGGAATCTCCTGCAGGCGGCCGAATCCCTTTTCCATCACCTCGCATATCAGTTCTTCCCCCTCTCCCTTGCATATGGCATTCACGGCATCAAACGGCACGCTTGCCGCCTGTTCGGGCATATGAACGCTGTGGCCTCCGAAAATGATCTTGCGGTGGGGATGGCGATGGCGAATCCTCTCCGCCAGCGCCACCGCGTTTCTCAGGCTTGTCAGTGTCACACTGAACCCCACCACCGCTCCCTGGATTTCTTCCAGGTCAAACAGGTGCGAGAGGTAGTCAAATTCTCCGCGCACCCAGGCGTTGAAAAATGCGGGGTCATCCCAAAGACGGGCGTATCCAAGACGCTCGCACAGTCGGTACAACTGGATATTGTAATCCAGGAACTGCACCTTGAAGCCCCGCCGCCTCAGTGACTCGCAGAGAAAGGCCGGAGCGGTCCACGGCACCGTGGTGCTCCACATGGGAGGCATAATCAGCGTAATGTCACAGGCGTTGTCGCGCATCACTTGGCGTTTCCCGTTCCGTGTCGGATTCTACTGTAGCACATCAGCAGGCGGTGAAGACGTTTCCAGTGGTTTGCGCCTGCCGGCGGTGCCCGGAGCGCGCCTTCCATTCTCCCGGTCATGGACACACGCCCAAAGAGGCTCCCCGCGCGTGTTCAGAACATGCCCGGTTCGCTTTACCGGCTGTGACTGCCGGATTCCCTCTTGCGGCAGAGGTAGATGATCTGGCTCTCCAAAGGAATCTGGTGACGAACGGCCTCTTCGCGGCTGATGATGTCCAATGGATAGAGTTCTTCATATTCAACGTCCGCGAGTCGTTTCTTGAAGTCAAGCGGGGAATAGCCCCGGACATGGTCAAACTGGTCCGGGTCGGGCGCGCCGAACTCCACCGTTTCGGGCCATCCCATCATGAAGGGAACCATGATTACGGCGGCGCCGTTCTCCTTGAGCACACGCATGAGTTCGGCGATGCCCCTGCGGTCGTCGGGCACGTGCTCCAGCACATGCAGGCAGAAAATGCCGTCGAGGCACGCGTTGCGAAACGGCAGCGATTGCATGTCCGCCTGAACGCCGGGAATTCCCCGCCCGGCGACCATGTGCCGTGCGTAGTCGGTGGCAATGCAGTGCAACCCCGGCCGGGATTCAAAGAAACGCGTAATGTGGTGTTCCGGAGCGAAGTGCAGCACGGTTCCCGTGCCGCGATTCATGAAGTCCGGAGCGCACCGCTCCAGGAACAGGTGCATGAGCCGCTGCCGTTCCTGGGCATGGCAATGGGGGCATTCCACCCAGGGCACCACAAAAGCGCCGCAGTCCACCCAGCGGAATCCGAAACCCCGCCAGCCGCAGCAGGGACAGCTAACCCGGAAAGGTCGGACAAATCGGTTCAACACCCGCAACGCCGCATTGACCAGACCGGTCTTCGCGCAGACCCAACCATGCCTCCAACCGCGTGTGGCGGTCCGGCGAACAACATTCCGGATCTTTTCGGCGAGCACTTGGCTGTACAGTTGCAGACGATGCATGCGGTGAACCTTCAGAAGAATGCGGGTACGATGCGCATTCTAGGCACAGACCCGTCGGCAATGCAAGGATACGCACCGTGATCATGTTCACCAAATGTGAGCAAATACGTCTGTGTGCTACACTTGCCGGGGGGTGAAGCTGGTAGAATGGGTTTCATGTCCAGACTGCGGTATCTGAGAGACTGGCGTCGGCTTCCGGCGCGAATTGCCACGCTCTGCGAGGCGTGGCTGGGAGCCCCCCACGGGCCAAGCACGATTCAGATCGAGCACACCAAACGGTGTAACCTGAAATGCGTCATGTGCGCCCACGGCTCGGCCCATCCGCCCGCGAACGAACCGGATATGACACTGGATGAGTTCAAGGCATGCGTGGACGGTCCCCATTCGCTGGGAAACCTCACGGCCGTTCACATCCAGGGACTGGGGGAGCCGTTTCTGCACAGGGACTTCCCCGCGATGGTCCGCCACGCCAACCGGCTGGGCTTGCAGACAGGCACCATCTCAAACATGACCGTGATGAACGAGCGCATCGCCGAAGAGATCGTATCCAGCGGACTTGACTGCCTGGGCGTGTCGCTGGACTCGCCCGATCCTGCGTCCATTGCAGTTCTGCGCCGGGGCGCTTCCTTTGATGTATTGGCGCGGATGATCGAAAATCTGAACCTCATCCGGCACAAGCAGGCCGAGATGAAGGCGAACACGCCGGAAATCATCGTATATGCCATTGCGCTGAAGAGCACGCTTCCGAAACTCGCCCAAATGAAGGCCCTGTTGAAGGAACTCAAGATTCGAAAGCTGTGTTTTGAACAGTTGTGGGCCTCGGAGATAAGCCCAGAGTTTCTCATGCCGAACGGCACCCGCGTCATAGACGAGCCCCTGACCACGCTTCCTCCACGGGAACTGGAGCAGGCTGTAGCCGAGATGAACGCCCTGACGGATGATGAGTTTATGGTCGTGCCTTCCCCCATCTTTGAGTGCCATTCGGACGCCGGTCTTCGTGAGGACGGCATCTTCACGTGCCTTGATCTTTGGGAGCACCCGGCCATCGGCGTGAACGGGGCGGTCGCGCCCTGCTGTTTTACCGTTGGTGGCGGGGCGTTGAACGTGGGAAACGTCCGGCAGAACTCTTTTCAGGATATTTGGAGCGGGCGGCCTTTTGAAGAGCTGCGCCGTGCACACCTGCTGGGTTCCGCCCCTGAGATATGCCGCAATTGCTCCCATTTCTACCAGTTGATAAGACCGTGGCGGGTCTTCAAAAAGAACCGTCATCCCCACCGGTACGATCTGATCCACTTGGGGTGCTGGCACGGGAAAACACGGCGAGTTCGGTGATGCCTGCAGGCAAATAGAGGCCGGATTCTCCCTTGGAATGACAGTCCTTTGGCTTTCGACAGGGTGTATGCCCACAATCTCCGTAAATATCCGTACTACTGCCTGTCATCTTCTTGTCTTCATTCGCAGAAGTTCATAATGCGCTATCGGTAATTCATGTTGTGCAAAGCAGATCGAAGCCGCATTTCTCTATGCGTCCGTAATCCTTGCGGTCACATTTCTTCCTGCTTCAACGGCACAGAACGCAAAGATCGCAAAGATTTGTCAGACAGAAGCCATACGCGTTGCCCGCGTCTTTCCGTGAATTCCGTGGTTACAGGTCTTCAGCTTCTTCTTTGGTTGCGGCTCTGCTGCTCCAGGCATTCCCGTGCAGCGCAGAAGGTCGTGCAGCAGGTCGCGCTGTTTCCTCAGTCCGGTCGCTCAATCCCCTTGCGGGCGTCTTCGACGATGCTGACAGTATGAGCCGCGCCCAAGTTCTTGACAACACGCCGCGCCTCCGGAAGGCCCGCGCACACGCCAAACATCGTGGGGCCGCTGCCGCTCATGGCGGCGACAAGGCAACCGGCATCGAGAAGCCGTGCCTTGATGTCCGCCAGTACGGGGTGCATGGCGAAGACGGGGCCTTCCATGCGATTGAACACCGCCGCGCCAATATCGCCCGCGGCGAGTGCGGCGATGGCGCGCTGGAATGACGCCGTCCTTCCGTTCAGTACCGGTTCGCCATTCTTCTCGAGCAGGGGGTGGTTGTAGACCATGGCGGTGCTGACGGCCAGCGGCGGATGCACGAGCACGTACCACCAGGCATATGACGAGGCGATCGGTTCAAGTCGCTCGCCCCGCAGCGTTCCGGCCATCAGGCCGCCCGTGAGGCAGTAGGGCACATCCGAGCCGAGTTCCAACGCCAGCCGCTGCAAGTCCGCCTCGGTCAGTCGCAGTTCCCACAGCGCGTTGAGTCCGGCCAGGGCCGCCGCCGCATTGCCCGAACCGCCCGCAAGTCCCGCCGCGACAGGGATGTTCTTTTCGAGGTGCAGGATGGCCCCGCGTGTGCAACCCGTCCGTTTTCGCAACAGCGCCGCGGCGCGGCATATGAGGTTGCCGTCGTCGGTCTCCAGGTCAGGATGGGAACAGGTCAGGGTGACGCGGCCGGAAGGGTCATCCGCGAAGGTCAGTTCATCGTGCAGGCTGACGGTTTGAAAAATGGTCTCGATGTTGTGGTAGCCGTCGGGGCGGCGGGGCAGCACATCAAGGTAGAGGTTGATCTTGGCGTGGGATCGAATGCGCATGGCCACAGCATACGACACGGGAGAGTGGGCGGCCAAATCAGCGATGCCCGCCGCGCCGCGGGCGGCGCGGAATCCAGCGCGGCACGTTGCGGCAATGCTCCTCATAGGCCGGACCAAAGGTGCGGCGCAGGGTCGGTTCCTCGTACAAGCGTACGAAGGCGCTGAAAGCGACAAGGCAGATTCCCGCGTAGGCAAGCAGGGCGCCGGAGCCAAAGAAGGCCGACTCGCCGACAAGGATGGTCATTACGGCGACGTACATGGGATTGCGCACCCAGCGGTACGGCCCCGAGACCACCAGGTGCCGGGGCGGGTCAATGGGCGCGGGTGTGCCCTTTCCCTTGGACACAAACAGCCACATGCACCACGCCCCGAGCAGTGCACCCAACCCCATCGCCAGTCCGCCCGGCACCAGAAGCGCGATGCTGTGCAGCCGCTCCGCATCCGGCCGCGACGACAGCAGCTTCACGGGAACAAGGACCGTTACCGTGCCGGGCACAAGGAGCACGAAGACAAACGTCTTGACTGCCGTCCACACGGAACCGCCTGCACATTCATGAGCCATGGTCGGGCAGGCCCTACTGCCGCTCGACCAGGCGAACGGCGGCATCCCAGAAGAGGTAGCGCGCGCCGATGGCGAGCAGGAAGACACCGTAGAGCTTCTTCATGACCTCGTCGCTGATGAAGGACTGGTTGGCGAACAGCGCGCCGAACAGGTTGCCGATGACAAGACCCACCGCAAGGACCACACCCTGCCTGATGTTCACATTTCCGGCGCGGTAGTACACCACGGCTGCAAGAATCCCAATGGGGAAGATCTGTGCGATGATGGAGGTGCCGGTGGAGAGTTTTTGGCCCATGCCGAGCAGCAGCACCATGGCCGGAACCATGATGGCGCCGCCGCCGAGGCCAAACATGCCTCCGGCCACGCCGGCGGCAAGGCCGATGACCAGAATTTGCCAGCCCATTTCCATTGTATAATCTCCTCTCAAGGGGGTATGCTGTCCGTGCGGCTTCTGCAAAGTAGTGAATCACGGCGTTGCCGCCGCATTCAAGCGGCGATGCCGGGCAGGGTAGATCTTGGGCATCGAGGGACTCTGAGCATGGCGGACTACGCGGAATACGACAGGCGCTACAGACTGGCGGCGGAACAGCCCGGGGCGCTGGACCGGCTGCTTCCCCACTATGTGCGGGACTTCCTCCCTGTGGAGCGCAAGTCCGAGGACCTGCTGCGGGATCTGCTGCGGCGCGGCCAATACCGCATCTTCAGTGTGCATTCCCAGGAAACGGGCGCCTACGCCGCCTACCTCATGGGCTATCCGGTGGAGGGGGAACGGTATTTCTTCCTCGACTTTTTCGCGGTGGACCCCGCATTTCGCGGCGGCGGCCTGGGCAAATGGACCCTGCTCACGCTGGGGGCGATGCTCGGCGTGGACGGACTCTTTTTCGAACTGGAGATCCCCGGTGAGGCGGCGCAGCCGCACGATGAAAGCGTCCGGCGCATTGCCTTCTACGACCGTCTCGGCGCACACCGACTGCCGGTGGAATACGCGCTGATGCACGCGGACGGAAGCCTCTTTCCGATGTACTTCTATTATCTTCCGTTTGCCGGCGGGGTGCCGGACCGCAGCTCGGTGAAAGAGGCCATTGCCGTGGCCTATGATTACACCTACAGCCTCACACCCGCCGAATATCCGCGCTGGCGCCAGACGCTGGCGCTCATCCTGGCGACCGTCAAGTAGCGCGCTACTTGCGCAGGTTCTCGAACCAGACCGGGCCGCCCCATTTGCCGGTGACCACCACATCCGCATCCCCATCACCGTCCAGGTCCGTGGCGACCAGGTTCAGCGCCGACCCGATGCCCTCGTTGTACGAAATGTTGTGCTTGGTCCAGGTGGCGTTGGGGCCGGGCGACAATGCATACCAGTAGACGCCCAGCGGCTCCAGTTCGCCGGGATCGCCGCCGTTGTGGGCCATGAACCGTTTGCCCGTCACCAGGTCGGGATCACCGTCGCCGTCAATGTCAACGAGGGCAAAACTGTGCGCCTGAGACCACGAGTTGTCAATCAGGTGGCGCGTCCAGGTGCTCTCGCCGTCCTTCTTGCCCTGCTCGTACCAGAAAATGCCGTAATCGTGGGCGACGCTGGTGATGATGTCGTTCAGCCCGTCCTTGTTCACGTCGTACACCAGGATCGGCGCGGTGTGGTCCACCTTGCCGTCCTCCTTTCCGCCGATGGCCCATGCGTGCTCTTTCCATTCGCCCTTGCGCGGGTCGGCGGGCGCCTCAAACCAGGCGTCGGGCCGAAGCACGTCGGGACGCCCGTCGCCGTTCACGTCGCCGCCGCCCACGCCCCAGGCCATGGTCTTTTCGGAGATGACATGCTTGACCACGCCGCGCTTGCCGTCGGGCAGCGTGCCCGCCTCGTACCAGCAGGTGCCCATCACGGCGGGCAGTATTTCATTCACCTTGCCGTCGCCGTCCACGTCCCACATTTCACCGCATTCATAGTTGCCGTTCTCT
>CALDSM010000563.1 GCA_937923585.1 uncultured bacterium | reverse complement strand
AGGAACCGATGTCGTCCCTCTCGAAATCGCCGCGCGCCATCACGATGCTGCGGGCCCTTTCCATCAGGGCGTAGTCAATGGAAATGTTGGGCAGGGCCGTGAATTCGGCCTCTGTGCGGGCCGCGTCGTTGTGGCGCAGGGCTGCGGTCATGGTTTCCACGGCGGCGGCATGGGCGGGACTGCCGTGGGCCAGTTCGGCCAGGAAAGTGGACAGGGTCCAGAAGAACATGCCGCTGTTCCAAAGGTGGCGGCCTGACGCCGCATATTCGGCCGCCGTCTTCAGATCGGGCTTCTCCTGAAACCGCAGCACGGGAAAGACACCGACCCCTTCCGGCGAGACAGCCACCGGAGCGGCGTCTCTGGCCAGTTCAATGTAGCCGTAGCCTGTTTCGGGACGCGTGGGGGCGATGCCGATGACACCGAGCGTGGGTTGCCGTTCCACCTCGTCCAGGGCGGCGCACACACAGTTGCGGAAGGCAGCGGCATCGTCGATGCGGTGGTCGGCGGTCAGCACGGCCATGGTGATTTGTTCGGCGGGCGCATTGAACCGCGCCATCACGTGGGCCGCGGCAAAGGCGAGGCACCCCGCCGTATTGCGTTTGCACGGTTCGGCAAGCACATTCCCGTCGGGCACACTGCACGCCGCCGCCGCGGCATCGCGAATCTGCGCGGACGTGATGATGAACACACGGTCCGGCAGGATGACCTCGGCGATGCGTTCGACGCTTTCCTGCAGGAGGGTCTGTCCCGACTCGGTGAGCGGCAGCAACTGCTTGGGTGTGCTCTTGCGGGAGAGAGGCCAGAACCGCTCCCCCGACCCCCCGGCCATCACCACGGCCACTCTGATGCGTTCCATTTTCAGTACCCCCGTGCTGCGCCACTGTACGGCAGTTTCGCGCGGTCTTTCATGAAGTCTCAGGTTTGCATACAAGTCTCGGCATTACAAGAACGACCCACAGAGGTCAGAGAGGAACACAGAGCAAGAAGGATAAGACATTAACCACGGAACACACGGAAGAACACGGTATAGGAACGAAGAACGTCACCAATGCAATGGAGACGAACGTGGCTGCACCGGGTCGTGAAGTCTTTCCCATCCTGTTCATCCATGCCAATTCGTCTTATTCTTCTTCCGTGTGATTCCGTGAGTTCCGCGGTTAATGTCTTCTTTATTTCTGTCCGTAATAGGCGCCTTTGCCGTGCTTGCGCAGAAAGTGCTTGTCGAGCAGGTACGGTTCCAGCGGCGCTGCGGCGGGATTAATCAGCAGCGTGTGGAACGCCATGCGCGCAAGTTCCTCCAGCACGGCGGCGTTCTCGACGGCCTGCATCAGGTCACGCCCCCAGACAAAGGGGGCATGGCCGGCGCAAAGGACGCCCGGAACGGCCATGGGATCCATGCCGGCGAGTCGCCGCACGATCACTTCGCCGATGTGCCGCTCATAACCCCCGGCCACCTCCCCGGCGGTGAGCGCTTCGGTCACGGGCACCTCGCCATAAAAATAGTCGGCATGCGTGGTGCCCAGGCAGGGAATGGGACGGCGCGCCTGGGCAAAGCAGGCGGCGAAATGGGAGTGGGTATGCACCACTGCGCCGACCGCCGCAAACGCCTTGTAGAGCACCAGATGGGCGGGCAGGTCAACGGACGGCTTGAGATCGCCCTCGATCCCCTTGCCGTCGAGGTCAACGAGCACGATTTGCTCGGGCGTCAGTTCAGCGTAGGGCACGCCGCTGGGCTTGATGGCGACGATATTCTTTGCGCGGTCAATGGCGCTGGCGTTGCCCCAGGTCTGGGTAACCAGCCCCTCCTCGACGAGGGCCAGATTCATGTCGCAGACTTCAGTCTTGAGCAGTTCAAGCATCGTTCACGCGCCTCCTTGGTCCGTCGGCGGCACATTCCGCGTCTCGTCATATTCTTTCATGAACCGGCGGAGCCGCGCCACAATCGGTTCAACGCTCTCCATGGTCATCAGTTCGGCGCGCAGTTGGGCAATGTGCGGAACGCCCTTGAGGTAGCCCGCGTAGTTGCGCCGGAACGAAAACACACCCGACGGCACGCCGCGGTATTCGGCGTGCATGGCAAGATGGCGCAGGCAGGTTTCCACGCGGTCTTCAAGGTTCGGTTCGGGAAGAATCTCGCCGGTGTTGAGGTAGTGCCGCATGTGGCGGAACACCCATGGGCGGGCAATCGCGCCGCGGCCGACCATGACGCCGTCGGCGCCCATGTCGAGACAGGTCTTGGCGTCCTCCGGCGTGACGATGTCTCCGTTGGCGATGAAGGGGATGGTGCAAACGTCCCGAATCTTCCCGATCCACGACCAGTCCGCGCAGCCGGTGTATCCCTGGGCGCGGGTGCGTAGATGAACGGTCAGTGCGGACACGCCCAGGTCCTGCACCATGCGGACCACGTCAAGGATGACGATGCTGTCCTTGTCCCAGCCTAGCCGGGTCTTCACGGTGACCGGCAGGCTGGTGCCGCGCAGCACGGCGCGAACGACGGACTCGAACTTCTTCAGGTCACGCAGCAGCCCGGCGCCGTCTCCGCGGTTGGCAATCTTCTTGACCCAGCAGCCGCAGTTGATGTCAATGAAATCCGCGCCCGCCTCGCCCGCCATGGTTGCGGCCCGCTCCATCGAGCCCTCGCCGCTGCCGTAGATTTGCACGCCGATGGGGCGCTCCGCCTCGTGGATGTACAGCTTGCGGCATTCGCGTTCGACGTTCCGGGTGACGGCTTCGCAGTTGGCGAATTCGGTGTAGAGCAGGTCCGCACCCTCTTCCCTGCAGAGGCGGCGGAACGGGGGATCGGACACGTCCTCCATCGGCGCGAGGCAGAGGGGACGGTCAATGTCAACCGGCCCGATGCGCATCGGACTTGTTTTCCGCGGCCGCGGCCTTGCGGACGCACTCGCGCACGGTGCGGGTCATTTCCATGGAGCAGAACTTGGGCCCGCACATGGAGCAGTAACGGCCCTCACCCGTGCCCTCGGCGGCGCCGAAACTCTTTGCCCGCATCTCGGGCGCGCGCTCGGGATCGAGCGACAGGGCAAACTGGTCTTCCCAGCGGAACTCGAAGCGCGCCTTGCTGAGCGCATTGTCGCGGACCTGCGCGCCGGGCAGGCCCTTGGCGAGGTCGGCGGCGTGGGCGGCAAGTTTGTAGGCGATGACACCCTCGCGCACATCTTCCTTGTCGGGCAGACCGATGTGCTCGCGCGGCGTGACATAGCAGAGCATGGCCGCGCCGTACCAGCCAATCATGGCCGCACCGATGGCCGAGGTGATGTGGTCGTAACCGGGCGCAATGTCGGTGGTGAGCGGACCGAGCGTATAGAAGGGCGCCCCGTCGCACCATTCCATCTGTTTGTCCATGTTCTCTTTGATCAGGTGCATGGGGATGTGGCCGGGCCCCTCGTTAATGACCTGGACATCCCTGGCCCATGCGCGACGGGTCAGATTCCCCTGCACGCGCAGCTCGGCGAACTGCGCCGTGTCGTTGGCGTCATGGATGCTGCCCGAGCGCAGGCCGTCGCCGATGGACACGCCCACGTCGTAGGCCGCCAGGATGTCGCAGATCTCGTCCCAGCGGGTGTACAGGAAATTTTCCTCGTCTCTTTCGAGCATCCAGCGCGCCATGATCGAACCGCCCCGGCTAACGATGCCCGTGAGCCGGTCCGCCGTGTCGGGAATGGTGCGGCGCAGCACGCAGGCATGGATGGTGAAATAGTCCACCCCCTGCTCGGCCTGCTCGATGAGCGTGTCGCGGTAGAGTTCCCAGGTCAGATCTTCCACCCGGCCCTCCACCTTTTCGAGCGCCTGGTACAGCGGCACTGTGCCGATGGGCACGGGGGAATTGCGCAGAATCCACTCGCGCGTTTCGTGGATGTTCGCGCCGGTGCTCAGGTCCATGACCGTGTCCGAACCCCACCGGATGGCCCAGACCATCTTCTCGACCTCTTCGGCTATAGTGCTGCCCAGGGCGCTGTTGCCGATGTTGGCATTGATCTTGGTCAGGAAGTTGCGGCCGATGATCATCGGCTCGATTTCGGGATGGTTGATGTTGGCCGGGATGATCGCACGGCCCCGGGCCACCTCGTCGCGGACGAATTCCGGCGTGATGCACCCGGGCATGGGCGCGCCAAAGGGTGCGCCGGGATGCTGCCGGCGCAGTTCCGCCGGATAGCCGTCCAGTCGCTGGTTTTCGCGCAGGGCCACGTATTCCATTTCGGGCGTGATGACGCCCTGCCGGGCCAGGGCCATTTGGGTGACGGTGCTGCCCGGCTTTGCGCGCAATGGACGGCGCGGATGGGGGAAGCGCACCGTTTCCAGGGCGGGATCGACATCGCGGCGACACCGGTACTCCGACGATGGACCCGGAAGTTCCTCCACGCCGCCCCGGGCCAGTATCCATTCCCGCCGCAGGGGCGGCAGGCCCCGGTGCAGGTCTATTTCGGCATCGGGGTCGGTGTAGGGGCCGGAGGTGTCGTACAGCAGGATGCTCGGGTTTTCCTCGACGAGAGCGCCGTCCGCCGCCACGGTGGGGCACTGGCACACCTCGCGCAGGGCCACGCGAACCGAAGGAAGGGAACCCTCAAGGTAGACCTTGCGCGATTTGGGGAAAGGGCGGCGCGTGATCCCGTCCAGCGGGTCCTGCGCAACCTCGGAAATTGAATTTGGAGTGCTGGGCATCCGGTTTCTCCGGCGTATGGGAAATTCGGAAAAAATGCACGCAATTCTGCGTGACATGTAGGATGGAATTGTCGCACGCGGACGCGTGTCTGTGCAAAGTGGCCGCCCGCCCGAACGGCCGTTGGGAGCAAGTGTGTCTAAGAACTAAGCCGTATGGGTGCCGGAGGACGGGCCGACCATGCGGCGTTCGCGGGCGTAATCCTCGAGTGCGTCGCGCAGGAGTTTGCGGCCCCGGTAAAGGCGCGACATGACCGTCCCAAGGGGGCACTGCATCACATCCGCGATTTCCTTGTAGGACATGTCCTCCAAGTCCGCCATGATGACGGCGTTGCGGAAGTCGTCAGGAAGGGATTCGATGGCCTTGCGCACCGGGTCATCCACCAGTTCGAGCAGGTCTTCCTTGTGGCCCTTGCGCGGCTCAAAGAAGACATTGGGGTCGGGAGTGGTTTCCGTGGCGGACTCGGTGCCGGACAACTCCACCTCGGCCGGGCGGCGGGTCCTGCGGCGGTACTCGTTAATGAAGGTGTTGCGCAGGATGGTAAGCAGCCACGCCTTGATGTAGGTGCCTTCCTTGAACTTGTCATGGAAGCGCAGGGCCTTCACAAAGGTATTCTGGGTAAGATCTTCCGCGTCGGCCGGGTTACGGGTGAGACGCAACGCCACGGCGTAGAGCATGTCAACATGCTCCAACACTTGGCGCTCGAACTCCTTGGAACGGGATATGACAGGCGCATCAACCACGACCATGACCTCATGACTGACAAAACAGCGAATTCCCGCCCCTCCGCGACAAATCCATCGGAGAAGCCACGTCTAATCGTAACAAGAAGACCAAGGGCGCGTCAATAGTAATCCCGGACTGAGAATGTTCCTCAGGAGGCCGGCATCCTGTTCCCGCCCGCCGTGCGGATTATGCCAACAATGACCCGCCACCGGAAACAGGTGCCTGCACCCGGCACAAAGCGCGGAGTGACGGGCAACAGCCACCGATTTGGGCTCCTGGCTTTGGTTGACCACGCGGGATTTCATCTCAAAATCGGCGGCAGTCCCCCGGCATTCATGCCGTTACAGCTTCACGTCAAAACCGTCCAATGGTGAGATTTCCATGCTGGCGTGGTGTCGGGACAGTGCTTCGGCGAGGGGAGCCAAGGTGCTGCCGCTCAGCCCGGGGTATCGCCCGAGCAGGGCCTGCGCCTCGCGCCGGGCCAGTTCAATCATGCGGGCATCGCGCACGAGGTCGGCGATGCGCAGGTCGCCGAGCCCGGCCTGGCGCAGGCCGTGAAACTCACCGGGACCGCGCAGTTTCAGGTCTTCCTCGGCAATGTCGAAGCCGCTGTTGGACGCGCACAGCGCTTCGAGGCGCCTTTTTCCATCCGGGGTTCGGGGCTCGCCGAGCAGGAAGCAGAAGGCCGGATCGGCACCCCGGCCCACCCGCCCGCGCAACTGGTGGAGCTGGGTCAGGCCGAAGTCAGCGGCATTTTCGATAACCATGATGGTGGCTTTGGCCACGTCCACGCCGACCTCGATAACCGTGGTCGAGAACAGTATGCGCGCCTCACCGGACTTGAAACGGGCCATGACAGCCTCTTTCTCGGCGGGGTCCATGCGGCCGTGGAGCATGGCCACGGACACCCCGGCGAGCGGGCCCGCCGAGATTTCCTCGAAATGGCGCAGCAGGGGCGTGAGGGCCGTTTTGGTCTCGGACTCGTCCACCAGCGGGCAGACGATATAGCTTTGAAACCCAAGAGCAGCCTGTTCCCGGAGATAGGTGTACAGGTCGGGCACCTTGGCGGGCGGTACACGCCTGGTTTTCACCGGCTGGCGGCCCGGGGGCATCTCGTCAATAATGCTCAGGTCCATCTCGCCGTAGAGGGTAAGCGCGATGGTGCGCGGGATGGGGGTGGCGGACATTTGGAGCAGGTCGGGACGCGGCCCCTTTGCCGCAAGCAGTGCCCGCTGGAGCACGCCAAAGCGGTGCTGCTCGTCAATGACGGCCAGTCCAAGCCGGCGAAACCGGGTCTTCTCCTGGAACAGAGTGTGGGTACCGACAACAACATCCACTTCGCCCGAGGCAATACGGCGGCGCAACTTTGCGGGTTCCGGGGTGGACCGGGTGAAAGTCTCCACGCGCAAACCGAGCGGCTCCAGAAAGCCGCGCAGCACGAGGGCGTGCTGTTCGGCCAGGATTTCGGTGGGGGCCATGAACGCGGTCTGACAGCCGCCGTCCGCCGCGGCGGCCACGGCGTGCAGCGCCACCACGGTCTTGCCGCAGCCCGCGTCGCCCTGCACGAGCCGAAGCATGGGCCGGGAACCGGCCATATCCGCCAGAATCTCCGCGATGACGCGCTGTTGTGCGCCGGTCAGGGGAAAGACCAGTTGCCGGTCGAGCGCGTGCAGATGCGGGCCGTCGGTCACGTGCCGGATGCGGTCCGGGCGGACGGCAGCGAGCCGTTCGCGGCGCAGCAGCACCTCCAACTGGATAAGAAACAGTTCCTCGAAGACAAAACGGCGGCGGGCGTCTTCAGCGGAAAAGACGGGTACAGTCCCGTCTCCGCTCACTGCGTTCGCTTCGGTTGGGGAAAATGCGGGAGAAAAAACGGGTACAGTCCCGTCTTCGCTCACTACGTTCGCTTCGCTTGGTACAGTCCCCGTTATTTCGGGGAAGTGGGCGGCGGGAAGGGCTTGACGAATGTCCGGCAGATTGTGGCGTTCACGCAGTTCGTCGGGCAGGCACTCGGGCACTGCCGGACCGACCGCGTCCAGCGCGTCGCGCACCCAGCGGCGCAGCATGCGCTGGGTCAGCCCTTCCACCAGGGGGTAGACCGGCACGATGCGGCCCGTGTTCAACCGGTCCTCCTCGTCCCCGGCAAGCACTTCGTATTCCGGGTTGGACAGGCAGGGGCCCTTGTAGCTGCCCACCTTGCCGGTGAGAATGACTTCCACGCCCTTCTGGAAGACGGACCCGGCGAGAAAACCGCGACCGAAGAACGTGGCACCGATGGTTCCGGTGCCATCAC
>CALDSM010000562.1 GCA_937923585.1 uncultured bacterium | reverse complement strand
TTTCATTGGCAAAACGCAAGCCGGGTGCCTTCGCCGTCTCCGTGACGCGAACCGAGAACGGACGCACACTGGCCCGCATGGTTTCCGCCGGACCCAAGGGGCAGGCATCCCTGTATCTTCCACGCGAACTGGCCATGTCGGCGACACCCAACCGGATTGGCCAGGTGACAGACACCTACGCCCTGCCCCTGGTTATCACGCTGTTTGATTTCCTTGATGACGGAAAGCTGGACCGCTGGCTGTCGCTGTTGGGCAGTGCGGAATATGTCGGACGCGAGGCGGCCCAACCCGCCGCCACGGAGCATCTATACTTCAGGTTGAACAATTACTGGACGCTTCGTGACATCAATGTGGACCTGTGGGTGCGGCAGGGGGAACGCCCCTTCCTGGCGCGAATGGACGTTGACCTGACCACGGCGCTGACGCAGCGCGGGCCGGCTTCATGGGTCAAGCCGGGCGGCTCGGTCAATTTGTCCCTGCTGCTGCCGGACTGGGCCGGCGACAAAGAGCCGGATGCGGCGTTGTTTGATCCGCCCAGTTCCCCCAAGCTCTACGGCGAGTTGAATTTGCGCAGTGTGATGCTTGCAGAGCAGTCCGGCCTGCTGAGTGCCGCAGCAGCCACAATGGACTCGTCCCAAATGATGACGCACCTGAGAGACGCCTATGCCTCCGGCAACATCTCTGCGGTCATAGAACGGGTGAAGAAACTGCCCCCCGGGCAGCGCGAACAGATTGTGGACAGATTCCGCGGACAGGTGGCGGCCCATGCACGCCAGCAGGGGGTGACTCCGGAAACGGTGCGTCTGTACAACAAGGTTGCACCCTGAACGGCGACGTGTGCCGCAGGCCAGACATGGGGAATGCGGAGCGTTGGGGCGGGGTTAACTACTTCGTTTTCAATATGTTGTGCTACGATAACAGTCTGCCGTGCCGTAGGGCGCGCAACACATAGAGGGATGTCATGGGTCACGTAAATCTGGTCACCGGCGGCGCAGGGTTTATCGGCTCCCATCTCTGCGAAGCATTGCTCGCACGGGGCGAGGAGGTGCTCTGCCTCGACAATTTCTTCACAGGGCGCAAGGACAATATTGAGCATCTGCTGGGCAATTCCCGGTTCGAACTCATCCGCCACGACATCATCAACCCGGTTGTGCTCGAAGCGGACCGCATTTTCAATTTTGCCTGCCCGGCATCGCCGGTGCACTACCAGTTCAACCCCGTCAAGACCATCCAGACCAACGTGATGGGCGCGATGAACGTGCTCAACCTGGCGCGCGACACCGGCGCGCGGGTCCTGCAGGCGTCCACCTCGGAAGTGTACGGCGACCCGGCCGTGCATCCGCAGGTGGAAAGTTACTGGGGCAACGTGAACCCCGTCGGCCCGCGGAGCTGTTATGACGAGGGAAAACGTGTGGCCGAGGCGCTGTTCTTTGACTATTTCCAGCAGGACAAGGTGGACATCCGGGTCATCCGCATCTTTAACACCTACGGGCCGCGCATGCTGGTCAACGACGGTCGCGTGGTGAGCAATTTCGCCGTGCAGGCGCTGCGCAGCCAGCCCATCACCATCTATGGCGACGGCTTGCAGACGCGATCCTTCTGCTACGTGGACGACCTGATTCGCGGCATCATCGCAATGATGGACTGCGAAGGCTTCAACGGCCCGGTGAACCTCGGCAATCCCGGCGAATTCACCATACTGCAGCTCGCCGAGATGGTCATACAGATGACCGGGTCCAAGTCGGAACTGGTGCGCAACCCCCTGCCCAAGGACGACCCCACCCGGCGCCAGCCGGATATCACGCTGGCGCGGGAGAAACTGGGCTGGGAACCGGCGGTGCCGCTCGCCGAAGGGCTGCGCAAGACGGTGGATTACTTCGACGCGCTGCTGTCGGGTCAATAGGCCCGGTGCGGCGGGGAGGCAACCGAATGAGCGAATTGGTCCGCGTGAGTTTCACGATCGAGCGGGAACTCTATGACCAATTGGAGGCCATGCTGGCCGCGACATCCGGCGGCAACCGCTCCGAGTTCATCCGCGACCTCATCCGCGAGCGGCTGGTGCGCGACGCATGGAAGAACAACGAGGAGGCCGTGGGCACCATTACCCTCGTGTTCGACCACGACACCCGCGACCTCGCCCACAAGCTTACCCATCTCCAGCACCACCACCACGATGCGATTCTCGCCACCACGCACGTGCATCTTACGGAAGAACTGTGCGCTGAAATGATCATGGTCCGAGGCCCCGCCGCGGACATCGAGGCGCTTGCCAATGAACTGCGCCGGCACAAGGGCGTGCTCCACGCCGACGTCTCCATCGGCTCGTCGGGCAAACCCCTCCGGAAAGGGCTGCCTGCCTGCGGGCACCGGGGGCATGGCCATCCGCACCCGCACTGAGACCGCGGCCGCAGGACGAACAAGAGGGGGGAAGGCGGGGGCAATCGGCAGGCATCTCAAGTCCGGCAAGGACATTGATTCGCGTGGTGGTTGATTGCTATACTAATCATTCCCGCGCGGAACGCGCTCTGCGTTTCGGCGGAAGGACAACCGGTAACCCCCCAACCGGCGCGGCCCGCGAAACCGGCTGCGCTGAATCCCATTCAGAGGGGAGGTCGAGCAAGTGACCAAGGTTCGCGTAAAGGCTGAAGAGCCCTTTGAAAAGGCCCTGCGGCGCTTCAAGAAGAAGTGCAACAAGGAAGGCCTGATGCAACGGCTCAAAGAGATCAAATACTACGAGAAGCCGTCCGAGCGGCGTCGGCGCAAACTGGCGAAAGCCATTTCCCGCGCGGTGCTGGAAGAGGTCTGATCAGGGCCCCTTTCGTATTCCACACATTGTTCATTTAACGGGGCCTCCCATGCGGGGGGCTCCGTTTTGTATTATGCCGAAACTGCCGTGCTGCCCGCCGGGTCAGAGAGAGGCCCACAATGCGGGCGCAAGAGCGGGCGTAACTGTCCGTCTCCGCGCGCCTGACGGGGACGCAGTTCGAAGAAGTGTCGCCGGGTCAAGGAGTGAATGGATGTACAGGTGTCTTGCCGTGGTGATGATGTCGGTCCTGTCGGCCCTGTTTGCAGCCGTGGGTCAGGAAACGCCGGTGCGGGTCGGGGTGTTTCCGCAGGAAATTGCCCGCACGTACACAACGGAGGACGGACTGCCTTCCGACAATGCCACTGCTGTCTGGTTTGATGGCGACACCCTTATGGCCGTTGCGGACGGAAAGACGGTAAAGTTCGAAAACAACCGCTGGGTGGAGGCGGAGGCGGAACGGGTACGGCGCGTGCTGGAGCCTGCGGAGGGCGGATACCGGCTGGTCCCCCGGCAGGAGGGAGAAAGCGACAAGATCGAGGTGCGCGTGTCCGCACCGGAGGGTGCGGAACCCGAAGTGCTCGGCACGGAGGCAGGGCTGTTCCTGCGAAACGACGACGGTCTGTACAGCAAACAGACGGTTTCCGACGGTCAGGGCCGCCAATGGGCCACGGCGGATGTGCGCGGGGTGGCCGTGGACAACAAGGAACGGGAATGGTTTGCCACGCTGGCCGGCGTGGGCTGCCATGACGGGGAGGAGTGGAGCTTCTACACCGGAGCGGAGGGGCTTCCCTACAACGATTTCACCTGCATGGCGGCGGGCGGCGACGGTTCCGTGTGGTTCGGCACGAAGAAGGGGGCCATTCGGTTTAAGAACGGCGAGTGGAACTACCGGCAGGGGCGGGGCTGGATTCCAAACGACCAGGTGAACGCCATTGCGGTGGACAAGGAGGGCGGCGCCTGGATTGCCACGCCCGCCGGCATCGGGTGGATAGGCTTCAAGCCGATGACACTGGCCGAAAAGGCGGCCTTCTTCGAGGATGAACTGGACCGGCTGATCAAGCGCACCGAATACGGGTACACGGCGGAGGCGATACTCAAGAAGCCGGGCGACAAGAGCGCGGTCACCAACCACGACAGCGACAACGACGGACTGTGGACGGGCATGTACGGCGCGGGCGAGTGCTTTGCCTACGGAGCCACCAAGAGCCCGGCCGCAAAACGGCGCGCCGTGCGGGCCTTTGAGGCGATGCGTTTCCTTCAGGAAGTGACCCAGATGAGCGAACCCAGGCCGCCGAAAGGCTACGTGGCGCGCACCATCCTTCCAGGCGACGGTCCCGACCCCAACAAGGGCCGGATGGAACTGGACCAGCGCATGCGCAGCGAGAATGACCCGCTCTGGAAAGTCTATGAGCAGCGCTGGCCCAAGACGGCGGACGGCAAGTGGTACTGGAAGAGCGACACCAGCAGCGACGAACTGGACGGCCATTACTTCTTCTATCCGGCCTATTACGATCTTGTCGCCGACACGGCGGAAGAAAAGGAGCGGGTGCGCGGGGTGGTGCGCGATCTGACGGACCATCTCATTGACAACGGCTTCACCCTGACCGACCACGACGGGAAGCCCACGCGCTGGGCCATCTACGGTCCCGATTCGCTCAACAATGACCCGAACTGGTGGCCCGAACGGGGCCTCAAATCCCTGAGCATGCTGTCCTATCTGGCCGTGGCGGCGCATGTGACCGGGGACCTGAAATACACGAGCATTATCCGCGAACTGGTGGAACGGCACAGTTACCGCACCAACGCCATGTTTTACAAGGTGCATTTCGGACCGGGGTCGGGCAATCAGTCGGACGATGAAATGGCGTTCATGTGCTTCTACAATCTCATGAAATACAGCCAGGACGATGCCCTGAAACGGCAGATCCTGTACTCGTTCTACTCCGCATGGACCGTGGAAGAACCGGAGATGAACACGTTCTTCAACTTCTGCTATGCGGCGTTCGGCCGCGGCGGCACCTATTCCAACGCCTACGGCCTGCGCGACATTTCGCCCTGGCCCAACTGGCTGGAGGACTCGATTTTCACCTTGAAGGACATCTCCCTGGACCGGATCACCTGGCCCCACGTGAACAGCCACCGCATTGACATTGTGCGGCTTTCCAAGCAGCAGGCCGCCGACCCCGGCGCGCCGCACCAGCCCAACCGGGGCCACCGCATCAGCGGCAAGGTGCTCCCGGCGTCGGAGCGCAGTTTCTGCCACTGGAACACGGACCCCTGGCAGTTGGACACGGGATACGGGGGCAGGGTGCTGGGCAGCGGCACCATATTCCTGCTGCCCTACTATATGGGCCTGTATCACGGGTTTATCGTGGAATAGGATGGGCGTCAAATTCTTGACATGGCCGTCCGGGACGTGTACCTTTAGACGGGTTTCCAGCGGAAGTCCCGCCTGTCTTGCTGTTTGCCGCACAGGCCGCGAACGGCTTCCGCAACGGTCAGGGTCAAGAAGCACGGAGAAGCATCCATGTCAGACGGTGTGATGTTGCATGAGAAGAAGCGGTTTTGGCAGGGACTGACGGGTTACCACTACCTGGTGCTCCTTGTCGCCTGTCTGGCATGGTCTTTCGAGACTTTTGATCAGTGGCTGTTTGTGTTCTCCAAGCAGCGGGCCATCACGGAACTGCTGGGGGCCGCGGGTTCGGACGCGAAACTGGTGGGCAAGTGGACCAACATCGCCACGGCGGCGCTGATGATCGGCTGGGCCACGGGCGGGCTGTTCTTCGGCATGGTGGGTGACCGGCTGGGTCGCACGCGCACACTGATGATCACCATTGCCATGTATGCCGTGCTCACCGGCCTGAGCGGTTTGGCCCGCAACGTCTACGAGTTCTCCGCGCTGCGCTTCCTGATGGGTTTGGGCGTGGGCGGTGAATTTGCGGCCGGCGCCTCGCTGGTGGCGGAAACCTTCCCGATACACGCCCGTGCCACCGCCCTGGCCAGCGTGCAGGCGGCCTCGGCCCTGGGCAACATGACCGCGGCGGTGGTCAACGGCGCGTTCTTCAGCGCCGGGCTGAGCTGGCGCTGGCTGTTCGCGGTGGGCGTGGGTCCGGCCATCCTGCTCGTGATTCTCCTCGGTTTCGTCCGTGAGCCGGAAGTGTGGGTCCAAGCCCGGGCTGCGGCCAAGAAGGCCGGGGATTCCGTGGGCAGTTTGTTTGACAGATTCCCCATCTTCGCGCTGTTCCGCGAACGACTTGTGCTGAAGCACACGCTCATCGGCGTTTCCCTGGGCGCGGTCGGCGTGATCGGCTTCTGGGGCGTCGGAGTGCTCACACCCGAACTGCTGCGCTCCGTGCTGAACCCGCAGAATCTGCCCGAATTGAAGACCTTTGCAGAGAAGTGGGTGAGCATTGCCGGCTTTTCGCAGAACTTCGGCTGTTTCTGCGGCGCACTTGCCTACGGGTATGTTGCGCAGCGGCTGGGACGGCGCACCGGCTTCCTGCTGTCGTTTGCGGCCTGCATGATCATGGTGCCCTGCGTCTTCTTCCTGACCAACTCGCATTGGGCCGCCGTCATCCTGTTCTATCTGCTTGGCTTCGCGCTGCTGGCTGTGCTCAGCGGCTTCGCGGTGTATTTCCCCGAACTGTTCCCGACGCGTGTGCGCTCGACGGGCACGGGCTTCTGCTACAACGTGGCCCGGTTCATCACGGCAGGCATGCTTTTTGCCACCATTCCCATTCGGGAAAACCTCGGCGTGGCCGGCATGGTCTATGCGGTGCTGATGGTCTACGTGATAGGCTGCCTCGTAATCATATTCGCCGCGCCGGAGACCAAGGGCAAGCCGCTGCCGGAATGATCGGAGCGCACGCATGAGCGACACGTCCAGGCCGGCCGCGCGCAAGGCGCCCATCCCCTATCTGCGCTGGTGGATTGGGCTGCTGCTCTTCGTCGTCACGTTCATCAACTACGTGGACCGGCAGACGCTGTCCGCCCTGTCGCCCTACCTCAAGGAGCAGTACGGCTGGACCAACGACGACTACCAGTTCATCGTGAACGCGTTCACGGTCTCCTACACGGTCATGCAGTCCATTGTGGGACGGTTGCTGGACGCTTTCGGCACCAGACTGGGTATCGCCGCAAGCGTCGCCTTCTACTCGCTCATGGGCGCGCTCACGGCCATCGCCGGCGGCAAGTACACCTTCGCGGCGTTCCGCTTCCTGCTGGGCGCGGGTGAGGCGGCCAACAATCCCGGCGGCGCGAAGGCGGTCTCCGAATGGTTTCCCGTCAAGGAGCGCGCGCTCGCCGTGGCCCTGTACAACAGCGGCTGCGCCGCGGGCGGCTTCGCCGCGCCGTTCATCGCCGTCGCAATCTACCAGTACTTCGAGAGCTGGCGCCCGGCCTTTGTCATCACGGCCACCATGGGCTTTGTCTGGCTGATTGTCTGGCTGCTCGTCTACCGCAGGCCCGAGGAGCATCCCCGCATTTCCGAAAAGGAACTGGCCCACATACAGGCGGGCCGCGCCGCCGCTCTCTCGGGCGTTGCGGCCGAATCCGTCAAAATCGGATGGGGTAAACTGCTGCGCTACCGGCAGACCTGGGGCCTCGTCCTCGGGCGCTTCCTGCTCGACCCCTTCTGGTTCTTCGTGACCAACTGGTTCGCGCTTTTCCTGCGCGAT
The DNA here is from genome assembly GCA_937923585.1 of uncultured bacterium. GTDB lineage: Bacteria > Hydrogenedentota > Hydrogenedentia > Hydrogenedentales > CAITNO01 > CAITNO01. Next base: position 198 of record CALDSM010000562.1, on the reverse strand, counting down.
GCCAAGCACTTCTCCCTGACGGACAGCGCATTGGGCTCGGCGGCCCCCATGGTGGGCGCGCTGCTGGGCAGCGTTTTCGCGGGCACGCTGTCCTCCCTGCTGGTGCGGGCCGGATGGCAGCCGGGCAACGCACGGCGCGTGCTGGTCATGTTCATCGGACCCAGCTTGGTCGTCATTTCCCTGACCCTCTTGCCCGAC
>CALDSM010000561.1 GCA_937923585.1 uncultured bacterium | reverse complement strand
TCGAGGACGTGTTCACGATCACGGGCCGCGGCACGGTGGTGACGGGCCGCATCGAACAGGGCAAGTGCAAAGTCGGCGAGAAGGTGGAGCTGGTGGGGATCATGCCGGAAATCAAGGAGACGACGGTTACGGGCGTCGAGATGTTCCGCAAGATCATGGACGAGGGGCAGGCGGGCGACAACGTGGGGCTCCTGCTCCGCGGCATTGACCGCACGATGGTCGAGCGCGGGATGGTGGTGTGCAAGCCCAAGTCCATCAAGCCGCACACGAAGTTCCTCGGCGAGGTTTACGTGCTGACGAAGGAGGAGGGCGGCCGCCACACGCCGTTCTTCAACGGGTACCGCCCGCAGTTCTACTTCCGCACGACGGACGTGACGGGCAAGATGGACCTTCCCGAGGGCATGGAGATGGTGATGCCGGGCGACAACGTGACGATCACGGGCGAGCTTATCACGCCGATCGCCATGAACGAGGAGCTTCGCTTCGCCATCCGCGAGGGCGGCCGCACGGTCGGCGCCGGCGTGGTCACCAAGATTATCGAATAGTTTAACAGCCCGGTACTGGCCGGGTTGCCGCCTCCGAGCGCCGGAGGCGGCGGCCCGATACGGTTTTACCCCCGCAGGGGTGTAGCACAACGGCTAGTGCAGCGGCCTCCAAAGCCGAAGGTTGGGGGTTCGAATCCCTCCACCCCTGCCATATTTTTACAAACCGGCGCACAGGCAAGGACGAGAACGAGCCATGGCAAAACAAATTGCCGCAGTTGAAGAAAAGCCAGGCATCATTCAGCGCATCCGCAACTTCTACGAGGAGGTTATGGCGGAGATGAAGAAGGTCACCTGGCCGACCCGGCCCGACCTCATCACCTCGACCAAGGTGACGCTGTTTGTGATAGCAGTGCTGACCATCATCATGTTCGGCTACGACAACCTGGCCAGCGCGTTCTTTGTGGCGCTGTACAGCATCACCGGCTAGGGGGGCGTCCACCAGTGTCGGACAAAAAAGAACACAGCGAAGTCGCCGAGGCGCTGGGCAAGGCCCTGCTCGCCGACGACGTTCCGGGCGGCGTGCAGCTGCGCGATGTTCCGGATGACGGCGTCGTCCGCCGCTGGTATGCGCTGCACGCGCATTCCGGCCAGGAGGGCACCGTCCGCAGCATGCTTCTTGCCAAGGCGGCGCAGCTGGAGAACCCGAACCTGATCGCCAATGTCTTTGTCCCGATTGAGGAGGTTCAGGAGACGCGCGGCGGCCAGAAGAAGGTTTCGCGACACAAGTTCTTCCCCGGCTACGTGCTGGTGCAGCTTCCCGAGCACCCCGAAAAGTTCGCCGAGGTCTGGCACCTGATCAAGGAGACGCCGGGCGTGACGGGCTTCATCGGGTCGCGCACGGTCCCCGTGCCGCTTGAGGACGCCGAGGTGAACGCGATTATCGAGGTGATCCGCGGCGAGCGCGAGCGGCCCAAGCCGAAGGTGGATTTCGAGGTGGGCGCGCGCGTCAAGATCACCGACGGTCCCTTTGCAAACTTCCTTGGCAAGGTGGACGAGATCAACGTCGATCGCGGCACCATCAAGGTTATGGTTGAGATATTCGAGCGCCTGACCAGCATCGAGGTTGAGTTCTGGCAGGTCGAGCAAATCTGACGGAGACGTTCCCATGGCACCCAAGAAGAAAACGTTGAAAGCCCTTGTGAAGCTGCAGTGCCCCGCCGGCGCGGCCAATCCCGCGCCCCCGGTCGGCCCGGCCCTCGGCCAGCACGGCGTCAACATCATGGAATTCTGCAAGCAGTTCAACGAGCGCACCAAGGAGCAGGCGGGGCTTATCATCCCGGTGGTCATCAGCGTGTTCGACGACCGCAGCTTCACCTTCATCACCAAGACGCCGCCCGCGCCGGTGCTGCTCAAGCGCGCCGCCAAGCTGGCCAAGGCGTCCGCCGCGCCGAACAAGACCAAGGTGGGTTCGGTGACGGACGCGCAGGTCGAGGAGATCGCGCGGCTGAAGATGCCCGATCTGAACGCGGCCAGCGTGGACGCGGCCAAGCGCATGATCCGCGGCACCGCCCGGAGCATGGGCCTCATCGTTGAAGGCTGATTGAAGACGGTTTCTTTCGCGCCGCGCCGATTTCCGGCGCGGCGCTTTTCCGGGAATGGTTCCCACGGGAACCGGCAACAGTGGGAGGGCCTTTGCGGGCCCGCATGAACCACGGGAGCATTCAAGATGGCAAAAGACAGCAAACGGATGAAGGCCCTGCGGACCAAGGTGGACACCGCGCGCCTCTACACGGTTGGCGAAGCCGCCGCGGGTGTCAAGGAATGCGCGACCGCCAAGTTCCCGGAAACGGTGGAACTGGCGTTCCTGCTTGGTGTTGACCCGCGCCACGCCGACCAGATGGTCCGCGGCGCCGTTGCCCTGCCCCACGGCACCGGCAAGACCGTGCGTGTGGCCGTGTTCTGCGAGCAGGAAGCCCAGGTGCAGGCCGCCAAGGACGCCGGTGCCGACTTCGTCGGTTCCGAAGACCTGGCCGCCAAGATTCTCGGCGGCTGGACCGACTTCGACGCCGCCGTCGCCGCGCCCGACATGATGAAGCACGTCGGCAAACTCGGTAAAGTGCTCGGTCCGCGCGGCCTGATGCCCAGCCCCAAGGCGGGCACGGTCACGCCGAACGTCGGCCAGGCTGTCCGTGAGATCAAGGCCGGTAAAATCGAGTACCGCGTTGACAAGAACGCAAACATCCACGTGCCGGTCGGCAAGGTGACCTTCACCAACGAGCAGATCGAAGAGAACGCGATGGCCGTGCTTGAGGCGATCATCAAGGCCAAGCCGAATGCATGCAAGGGCACCTACCTCAAGTCGGTCGCCATGAGCAGCACCATGGGCCCGGGCTTCCGGCTCGACGCCGCCGCGCTCTTCGCACAGTACCGCTAGACCGAAAACACAGCGAACTTCTCCGGCCGGGACGCCTCAGGCGTTCCGGCCGTTGTGTTTTCACTGGGCCCGTCGGCATCCCTGCCGGCCTCGTTTTGGACTACGGTCCTTGCTGTTTCCCCAGTGCCCCTGTCTTGCGTATCATAGGGTTCTCGAAACCAAATGAAGGAGCAGTCTTGTGGCACCGACTATCATCGCGCTTGGAATCTTGTGGGGATGTCTTTCCGCCGTAACGGAACCGGCCGCCGCGCCCGAGAAGGACTGGTCCGCCCAGTGGATTCGCGAGGACAAGGCACCCTATGCCGACGAGGAGGCCTTTTTCGGAGACGACCCCGCGCCGTTGCTCCGCAGGGAGTTCGACACGGGCGGCAGAAAGGTGAAGAGCGCCACGGCGCACGTGACCGGCCTGGGCTATTACGAACTCTACCTCAACGGAAAACGGGTGGGCGATCACGAACTGGATCCGGGCTGGACGGTGTACGACAAGCGCGTCTTCTACTCCACTTTTGACGTGACCGGGATGTTGAAGAAGGGCCGGAACGCGGCCGGCATTGTGCTGGGCAACGGCTGGCGAAACCCGCTGCCGCTGCGCATGTGGAACAAATACAATCCCCGTGATGTGCTGTCAGTGGGGTTGCCCAGCGCGATCATGCTGCTCGACATCGCGTACACCGACGGAACCAGGGGCCGCGTGGTCACCGACACCGCGTGGAAGACCGCGCCCTCGCCCATTCTCCGCAACAGCGTCTACCTCGGCGAACTGTACGATGCGCGGCTGGAACAGGCCGGCTGGGCCAAGGTCGGCTTTGATGACAGCGCATGGAAGCCCGCCGTGCCGGCCGACCCGCCCAAGGGCGACCTGCAGCCGCAGCCCATGCCGCCCATCCGGGCCGGGAAGGACATCGCCCCGGTCAACATCAGCCATCCCAAGGCGGGTGTGTTCATCGCGGACTTTGGCGCCAACATGGCGGGACGCGTCGAACTGCGCGTCTCGGGCGCGGCGGGCACCCGCATCGCCATCCGCTACGGTGAACTGCTATACCCCGACGGCACGCTCAATCCCATGACCGGCGTCTGCGGCCAGCTCAAGAACCGGGATTTGCCGGAGGGCTCGAAGCAGCCCAAAACCGCGTGGCAGGAGGATGTCTACATTCTCCGCGGCAAGGGGCGTGAGGTGTGGCATCCGCGTTTCACCTTCCACGGGTTCCGCTATGCCGAGATCACCGGATTTCCCGGTACGCCGGAACGATGGAACATCGTCGCGCAGCCGCTACACAGCGACGTGCCGTCCGCGGGTGCGTTTGCCTGCTCCAACAAGCTGTTCAACCGCATTCATGAAATCACCCGCCAGACCCTGTTGAGCAACCTGCACAGCGTCGAGTCCGATTGCCCGCACCGCGAGAAGTTCGGCTATGGCGGCGACATCGTCGCCGCCGTCGGCATGGCCGTGCACAACTTCGACATGGGCGCGTTCTACGCCAAGGTGGTTCGTGATTTTAGCGATGACGTGCGCCCCAATGGCGGCTTCACCGAGACGGCTCCCTTCGTGGGCATAGACTCGGAAGGTTTGGGCGAGGGGTCCGGGCCCATCGGCTGGGGCACGGCCCATCCGCTGCTGCTGTGGGAACTGATTCGCTACTACGGTGACACGCAACTGGCCGAAGAACAGTATCCCGCCGCGATGCGCTGGATAGCCCTGCTCCATTCCAAGGCCGTGGACGGCATTCTCAAGAACGGCATCGGCGACCACGAGTCTCTAGTAGAGAAGGACATCACCGTCAGCGGCACGGCGTTCTACTACTGGAACGTCGCGCTCATGGCGCGCGTCGCGCGGGTGCTTGGCAAGACCGACGACGCGGCGCGTCTCGACACCGAGGCCGCCTCCATTGCCACAGCCTTCGACGAGAAATTGTACACCCCCGCCACGGGCCGCTACGGCCTCGGCACCCAGGCGTGCCAGGCCTTTGCGCTCTATCTGGGCATCGCGCCGGAGGCGCACCGTCAGCCCGCGCTCGACGCGCTCAAGGCGGACATCGCTGCGCACGGCAACGCGCTGACCACCGGCATCTTCGGCACCCGATTCATGCTCCACGCGCTGACGGATATGGGCGAAGGCGAACTGGCCTACAAGATTGCTGACCGCCGCGAATTCCCCGGCTGGGGCCACATGATTGAAAACGGCGCCACCACGCTCTGGGAACACTGGGAGTTCAGCGACAACACCTTCTCGCACAACCACCCCATGTTCGGCTCGGTGGACGAATGGTTCTACAAGGAACTCGCCGGCATCCAGCCCGCCCCCGACGCCGTCGGTTTCGACAAGATCATCATCAAGCCGCACATTCTTGGCGGCCTCAAGTGGGCCAAGGCCAAATACCAGAGCGTACGGGGCCCCGTGACCTCGGCATGGAAGATTCGCGGCGGGAAGCTTTGTCTTAACGTCACTGTTCCGCCCAACACCCGCGCCGAAGTCTTTGTGCCTGTGCGGGGTGAGGCCACGGTGGGCGTGGTTGCCACCCCCAAAGGCGAACACGGAACCAAGCCCGTCCGCCACGCAAGCGGCTTCGCAATCTTTGACGCAGGCCCTGGAGACTGGTCTTTCCGCACATCTTGGGAGTAGTTCTCGGAACACCACCTGTCTTCCGTCATTCCCGCGAAAGGCGGGAATCCAGAGGGCCGCGCGTATGCATAAGTCCTTGGCAAACCTGGATTCCCGCCTTCGCGGGAATGACGGGGAGGATGCATCTTTGCACGAATTGTGCAGCCCTTTTCGGGTATGCCGCTCATTTTTGGGAGGACCCTTTCGCGGGGATGATGGAAGAGCGGCGGAATTCCATGCCCCGGTCTTTCGTGTCTTTCCTTCTTTCCGGCCTTGCGCGGGTCGTCTTATCAGGTTCTCGCCTGACTTGCCGCATGGCCGCCGGTTGACTACAATGATGGTTCCATTTGGAGGATTGACGCATGTCCAAAGTGCTGGTGTTGCTTGCGCAGGGCTGCGAGGAGATGGAGGCGGTTACGGTCATTGACGTGCTGCGGCGCGGCGGAATTGATGTGGTGGCCGCGGGCCTGGACGACCGGCCCATCGTGGCGAGCCGGGGCGTGGTGCTGCTGCCCGACACGACGTTTGATCTGGCACTGGGCATGGGCGAATTCGACATGGTGGTGCTGCCGGGTGGCATGGGTGGCACCAACGCGCTGGCGGACGACGCGCGTGTGGCCGGACTGTTGCATGATGCGGCCGCCGCCGGAAAGCATGTCTGCGCCATCTGCGCCGCGCCGCTGGTACTGGCCAGGGCGGGACTGCTGAAAGACAAGGCCTTCACGGCCTATCCGGGTGTGGTCGAGTCGGCCGATTCCGGCGGCACCAACACCGGTGCGGCCGTTCAGGCCGATGGAAGAATCATTACGTCGCGCGGGCCCGGCACGGCCATGGATTTCGCGCTGCATCTCGTGGAAGTCCTCGCCGGATCCGACACCCGTGACCAAGTGGAAAAGGCACTGGTCCGCTAGGCGCGGACCCATCAACCAGGGAGTACTGCAATGTTCTTTAGCGGCATTTCGGACGAGGCCGGTCAGGCCATTGAAACCCAGACACGCGCCCACCGGGAGCTCGGCTGGACGCACATGGAGCTGCGCTGCGTGGACGGCGTCAACCTGACGCTGCTGCCGGACGACAAGTTTGACGCAGTCTATGGAGCCGTGACGGAGGCGGGAATGAGCGTGTCCTGCTTCTCCAGCGCCGTGGCCAACTGGGCGCGGCCCATCACCTGTGACCCGCAGGTGGACATAGACGACCTGCGGGGCGCCATCCCGCGCATGCACCGGTTCGGCACGAAGTTCATCCGCGTGATGAGCTATCCGAATGACAAGGATCACCCGCTCAGCGACAGGGAATGGCGCGACGAGGCCATCCGCCGCATGAAGACGCTGGCCCGCATGGCCGAAGACGGCGGCATCATCCTGGCCCACGAGAATTGCAGCGGCTGGGGCGGCCTGTCGGCGGACAACTCGAACGTGCTGCTCGGCGAGGTGAACAGCCCCGCTTTGAAGGTCGTCTTTGACACCGGCAACCCCGTTACCTACGGGCAGGATGCGTGGGAGTACTATCAGAAGGTCCGCGGCGACATCGTCTACGTCCACATCAAGGACGCGAAAAGAATAGACGGTGTTGACCACTACACCTACTGCGGCGAGGGCGACGGCTATGTCCGTCAGATCGTGGGCGATCTGCTCGCCACGGGATACGACGGCGGTTTTTCCATCGAGCCGCACCTGGCCGCGATCATTCATACGGGCGCATCTGCGAACGATGCCGACCAGCTTTACCAGTCCTACACGGAATACGGCCGGCGGCTCATGGCACTGGTGGATGAGGTTCGTCCGCGGTAATCCGCCCTCAAGGGTCTGCAAACGATGAAACCCCGTGTCCGCTTCGCCGGGTCAAAGCAGGCGGTCAGAATTCAAAACGAAAAGGAGAGTCAGCATGGAACTTACGAGACGTCACTTTCTGAGCGCGTCCGCAGCGGTGCTTGCCGCGGGCACAATGACCCGGGGAAAGGTCTGGGGCGCCAACGGGAAGGTCAACGTGTGCGTGATGGGCTGCGGCGGCCGCGGCGGTTCGCACATTGACGGCTTTGCCGGCAAGGAGAACTCCGAGGTGGTGGCCCTGTGCGATCCCGACGAGGGAAGCCTGAACAGCCGCGCCAAGGTGGTCGAGGCCAAGAGCGGCGGGAAGAAGCCGAAGCTGTACAGGGACATCCG
>CALDSM010000560.1 GCA_937923585.1 uncultured bacterium | reverse complement strand
TTCTCAAAGAGTGACTGGAGGTCTTCCGGGGTCAGCCCCTTTTCCAGGGCCTTCCCACCGAGCCCCTCAAGCAGTTTGGGAACAAGATTCTGGACGACACCCAGGCAAAGATTGGCTATCAAACCGCGGTACCAGCTGATGGTTGCCTCATCGCCGGTGATCATTGCCGCACCGGCAAGCTGCTGCAGGCAGTCCTCAATGTCGTACACCACCGGCGACCCGCCCTCCGCATAAAGTTGCGGATCCCGGGGATCCAAGGCCGAGCGCAGCAAACCCTCATCACCGGCGGGGAACTTGTTGGACCACAGGCTTGGTATTTCCACCGATTGTCCAATCAAAACATTGACCTGCCCCGTGCTGATGCTGGGAACCAGCAGATTCACATTTGCCAGTTCAAAATCGCCGTACTTCAGGTAGGCAATGTTCACACGAAGGTTCTGCAGCGTCAGTTCGAGATTGCGGATGCTCGTCCGGGCATTGTCAAAAGACGCCCGGACGGTTGCGATGATCCCCGGGGGCGGGATCGAGTCCAACGGCGCGGTGCAGCCTGCGGGGGTGTTGACCACGGTCTCGATCAGCGAGAAGTGATCCTGGGTCACAATGCCGCTGGGGGCGGCCGGCGTGAGCGTCGCGGTGAGGTCGTATCCGGTGAATTCCGGCCGGCCCTGAATGCGCTGATAGAGGGGCGCAGGGCCGCCGCTCCAGGTGTCCACGCCGTTCACTTCGAAGAGGGCGCTCAGATCGGCCTTCAAATCGAGGAGAATCTTGTCGAAATCGGGCGCCGTAACCTGGGCGTGCGCCGGCGCACCGGCGAGCAGTGCCGCCACGACGCAGACCAGCACCACCGCGGCACCGCGCCGGACGAACCGCCGACGGAGACTCCACGCCGCCGCGCCGGAAAGCAGCACCGCCATGAGTCCCATGCCCCAGGCAGAGGCGGCGGGCACTTTCGCCACAGGCGGAGGCGGAACCGCTTTCAGGTTGGCCGTGGATGATGCCGTGCCGCCCCGGTAGGTGACCACAACGGTGTACTTGCCGTCGTCCGCCGCCGATACCGAACCGATCACATGGGTGGCATCGTCGGGCGCGCCCGGAATGTCAACGCCGTTCTTCTGCCACTTGTAATGCACGTCCAAACCTCCTTCGGTCAGCAGGGTGAATGTCTTGACCGTGCCGATCACCGCCTGCAGATCGTCCTGGAGACCGTACTTGATGGTGAACGCCTTGGCTATGCGAACCTTGGCCTCCCGGCTGAGAATCTCCTGCACCACGGTGCCGCTCTCCACGTCGCGGACGCGGCACTGGTAGACCTCCTCACCCTGCGTCGGACCCGGGAAGGTGAGCACGCTTTGCGTGGCGCCCGGAATTTCCACGGCCGCCTTGGCCCCGCCGACGCGCAGCCACTGGTACTCGACAACCCCCCGCGCATCTTCCGCGACGGTCTCGATATGCCTGGCCTCATCGCCCGTGTACTGGCACAGATCTTCGGGCTGGCGCGAAATCGCAAACGGCACCAGCGCCATCTGTGCGCAGTCTGAGATCAGTCTGCTTCCCAGCGGCTCGGTGAGCACAACCCGGTAGTAGCCGACCGTTTCGGGGGATGCGGTGAACAAGTATTTCGGCCCGTTGGGCGCCGCCGGGTCCGTGACCCAATCGGGTTCAAGGTCCGAGCAGGCGGGCGGCGTCGTACCGGTGTAGCGCTGCCATTCGTAGGTCAGATTGGCCAGGCTGGCCGGCGTGTCCACGGCGAGCAGGCATGCCTGTCCCACACGCTGCAGCATGTCCTGCGGCTGCTTCGAAATGGCCAGTTGCGCATAGACGTTGACCTCGTATGCCTCCGTGTTCGCGGCCGGGGACGGTGTGCATGTGGGATCCACCGCATCGCTCACAACACAGCGGAAACTGCCGCTGTCGGTCACCTTGGCATCGGTGAGTGTCAGCGTGTTGCCTGCGGCGGTCCAGCCGCCGACTGTGCCGCCGAAATCCTCCCACTCGTCGGCCGGATTTTTGCGCTGCCATTGGTACAGGAACGCCGCCGGACCGTAGGCGGACGCGTTGCCGCCCTCTGCAAGCACCGTAAAGGTGCGTCCGTCGCCCTCAAACACATTGTGGGCGGTGACGGGAGAGGTGATGACAATCGGAATGCTTGCATAGGTCACCGTCGCCGGCCCGGCAATCACCTGCTGCGTGTCGTCGTCCACCAGGCAGCGGAACCTGTCCGGCAACGGCAGTTCGCAGCCCACATGGAACGATATTGCAGGCGTTGCCGCATCGGCACCGGTGTAGTCGTCCCACAGGGTCGTGGACGGGTTGTAAATCTGCCACCGGTAGGCCACGTCACCGTTGGACGTGTCGGGCTGCACCTGCACGGAGAGATTGACATCCTGGTTTGGATACACGGTCACGTTGTCCAGCGGTGTGACGACCATCTTCTTGCCCACAACCACGGGGGTGCCGGTCACCACGGTGGTGGTGAACAGGCTGCCCGGTGTCAGGGTGCCCGGAACGCTTCCGGAGGGTTCGGCGGGGAGCAGCACGTCGCCGCTGTCATCCACGTTGAGTGTGACACCGGTGAGCACCACGCCGGAATTGTTGCGGACGAAGATCTGATCGTAGCCTTCATACACGCCGGGCAGGCGCACCAGTTCCAGCCTGTGATTGCCGGTGAAAATGCCCTCCACCGTGTCCTGGTTCCAATAGCCGCCTGCCGAATCCAAGTACCCCTCGGTGGCAGCCTTGTAATAGGGAACAACCGACTCCTGGAGCAGTTGTCCGATATACGGATGGAAGGCTTCCGAGTCGAAGGAATTGACGCCCCGGATGGCATTCCAGTTGGTGGTGGTGCCCACGTTGACCGTGACCGGATTCAGAATGGGGAAATTGTCCAGAAGCATCTGCTGGGACATATTGGTAATGCGGCTGAAGAACCCATTGCGCTTCGCTGCGGGGGAGCCGTTGACATTGCCCGCCACAACGCTGGCGGCACCGTCCATCAGAATAATTGAACCCTGCATCTTGACCATGCCCGGCAGGGCCGCGCCGCCCGCTGCGCCGCTGCCTCCCTTGCCGCCTATGCCGCCCTGCCCGCCGTCGCCGCCGGCGCCGCCGGCACCGCCGTCACCGCCCTTCCCCATAAGGGCTGCATTGGAGCCCAGCGCATCCCTGAGCGTGCCGTTGGTAACGTCTATTGACCGTCCAAGGCCGCCCGGATAGCCCGCGCGTCCCGCGTAGGCGACGCCGCGCCACGCCCCGTCATTGCCCGTGCCGCCGTTTGACGGTCCACCGGCGGAAATGTTGAACACAGGCGAGCCGACGATATTCAGCAGGCCACGGGCCGCCAACACGAACGCGCCGCCACCGGCACCGCCCCTGCCGCCGACACCACCGGCACCGCCGTTGCCACCGTCACCACCCCGTGAGCCGGTACCGCCGCCACCGCCCGCACCCGCATTGGCCCCCGTCTGCCCGACAACAGTGCTGCCGGCGCCGCCATAGGCACCTGAACCGGCGCCGCCGTTTCCGGGACTTGGGCTGCTGCTCATGACCCCTGCGCCGCCGGTGCCGCCCTGCGGCATCACCGGCACTGAGGCCAGGGCACAGATCGGAAGAGCACACGTCTGAACTCCAGTCACGATCAGATATCGTAT
>CALDSM010000559.1 GCA_937923585.1 uncultured bacterium | reverse complement strand
ATACGAGTTCTGATCGTGACTGGAGTTCAGACGTGTGCTCTTCCGATCTGCTGCCCGAGGTGCATACGAGCACGGCGGGGCGGCCCGCCGCCTTCGCCCAGCCCAGCGCCGCGAAGGCCGCGCCGCGCTCATCGAAATGCAGGACCTGCCGCGCGTCGGGATGGCGCGCAACGGCCAGCGCCAGCGGCGTGCTGCGGGAACCGGGCGACACCACGAAGCCGCACGCGCCCAGCCGCACCAGTTCATCAATCAGAATGTCGGCCCATGCCTGGTTGTTCATGCCTTGTCCTGCCTTTCGCCGGCGGATGCGCCGCGGCTCAGCCCGACGGCGCGCAGGAAATTCTCCATTTTTGTCTCGATCTCGTTCCACTCTTCGCCGGGGTCGGAACCCGGCACGATTCCCGCGCCGTTGTACACGGCGAGTTCGTTGCCGCGCACCTGTCCCGAACGGATGCCCACGCAAAATTCCGCGCCCGACGCCGACACCCAGCCCACCGGCCCCGCATAGGTGCCCCGGTCAAAGGGCTCCTCACGGGCAATGAAGGCCAGCGCGCGGTCCGTGGGCGTGCCGCCCACCGCCGGGGTCGGATGCAGCACCGCGAGGATGTCCGCATCGGTCACCCCGTCGCGCAGCAGTCCCTCGAAACGCGTCGCCAGGTGGCGGCAATGGCGCAGGTTGAGCAGCGATGGTTCACCGTCCACCCGTATCTCCGAGCACAGTCGCGCAAAATGCGCGCGCAACGCCTCCACCACCATCGCGTGTTCGCGGCGATCCTTGGCGCTGTCCAGAAGCGCCTGTCCCAATGCGGCATCCGCAGCGGGGTCGGCCGCGCGCGGACGCGTGCCCGCGATGGCCTCACTGTACAGTTGCGTGCCCCGGCGCAGCAGCAGCCGCTCCGGAGAGGCACCCAGGAAGGCGCGGCCCAGCGACGGATGAAAGCAGAAGAGGAAGGCGTTTTCCGTCTGGCGGGCCAGCGCGCACAGCACGGCGACCGGCTCAAAAGGTTTCGAGGCGGTGAAACAGGTCTCGCGCGCCAGCACCACCTTGCCCAGTTCGCCGTGCCCGAAGGCTTCCGCCGCGCGGCCCAGCATTGCAAACCAGCCGTCGCGATCCGGCCGGTCTTGACGTTGAATGATGGGCGGCAGCGGAGGTTCAGCCGCTTCGCCGGAAAACACGACCCGTTCACAGAGGAACTGCCGGGCCCGCGCAATGACCTCCTCCGGGCACTGCCCCGGCGCGGCGTACAGGTTCACGGCCAGCCGTGTGCCGCGCCCATCGCGGCAGACTTCCAGGAGCGGCGCCACAAACCGGTACGCCACAAACTCGCGCCAACGGCCGCCCGGCTCGCGGAGCGGTTCAAAACGGAATCCGCCGTAATAGCGGGGCTGTTCGCTCCCGCCCGCCAACCGGTGACGAATCTCGTCGAGCACCGCATGCGGCTCCGGCGGCACGAAACTGGGCGACAGCACGTCCGCCTCACCCAGGCCCGCCATCTCGAAGGCCTCGTCCCGGTCACGCCAGTAATACTGCGTCACATCCCGCTGCGCGGCCAGCCACGCCAGGGGATCCAGCGGGGGGATTTCCGCCTCGACCCGGACCATGACACTTTCCGTGGGTCGGAATTGCGCGGGCAGTGCATCTGCAAGGTCGGCGGCGATTTGTTTGTGTCGTTCTACGGTGGTCAAGGGTTGTCTCGCCCCTTCAGGGCTGGGATGGTTTGGTGTCTTGCCCCCCGGGGCGTTGCCCCGGGCTGTCATGTTGTGCGCCTTCAGCGCGTAGAACGTCTTCCGGACTGTCTTCTTGCATACCTTCAGCGCGTAGAACGTCTTCCGGACTGTCTTCTTGCATACCTTCAGCGCGTAGAACGTCTTCCGGACGGTCTTCTTGAATGCCTTCGGCGCGCAGAACGTCTTCCGGACTGTCTTCTTGCATGCCTTCGACGCGTTGAATATTCGTGACTATCCAGCCGATTGGTGTGGGCTGCCTCGTTCTTCTTTCTTGCTCTTGCTCTTGCTCTTAATCTTGCTGGAAACTATTCTCGTCTTTTCCGGGATTCCCAAACTGGAGCAAGAGCAGGAGCAAGAAGAAAAGCTTCGCGCCAGTCGGCCAAAGTGTTACGAGTATTTAATCGTCACGCCCATGTCCCTGTCTCAACTGGAGGTGCTGAATGGCTTCGGCTATCTGGGTGGGAATGCCCAGCAGGGCCACGTCCACGCCCTCAGTGCCAGCCGTGCTCACCTCCACCCGGCGGATGCCCAGCAGCCGCTGCCACACCGTCGCCTGCACGTCAATGCTGCGGATGTCCTTCACGGCAATTTGCCGCGTGTCAATGCTCAGAATGCCGTGCCGCGTGACGATATGGCGCTGCGTGACGGTGTAATGGCGGCTGTACTGGTGGACCAGGGCAATCGCGAGGAAGATCAGCCCCACGCCGAAAACGGGCAGCAGCACAATGCCCAGAACCCACATGCCCAACTGGTCCCGGCGCACCGGCCGCCCTTCCCAGTGAAATGCCCCCGCTTCCGGGCTCTTTACCGCCGCGGGTTCCTCCGCCGCGGGCACGGGGAACTTGGCCCCGCAGGATTCACAGTAGATTTCCCGGCCCGCCCGGGCCTCATCCACGGGCTGGCGCGCGCCGCAATAGGGACACGTCACATCAATCATGAAAGAACCTCCCTGTGCCGCGGGGATGCGGGTTGAAGAAATGGCGGAGGGTGCGGGACTCGAACTCGCAAGACCGAAGTCGCCGGTTTTCAAGACCGGTGCCTTACCATTAGGCTAACCCTCCGCAGGGGGCGAACAGTGTTCTCTGACGGAGATTTTACCCGCACTTTCCCCCGGGAGTCCAGCCGACTGCCATGGTCAATCAAGGTGCTCGGCAGGATCTTGTGTCTCCCGTAGAGGAGGCTTCCAGCCTCCTTCGCTTTCACCCTCTGTCGAAGCACCGGAAGAACGCGGCAGGATGCCGCGTCTACGGCTGAAACCGTGGTGTGACCAATTGGGTCTAACTGCGGAAAGTGAGGTTTGCCCTGTTTCGGGTTTCCGTGCCCGACACAACTTGGAGACTCAGGCAATGTTCACGAAACGCGGCGGTTTTACCCTGATTGAGTTGCTCGTCGTCATTGCGATCATCGGCATACTCGCCTCCATCCTGCTTCCGGCGCTGGCGCGTGCGCGCGAGGCGGCACGGCGGTCCAGTTGCCAGAACAACCTCAAGCAGTTCGGGCTCATCTTCAAGATGTATTCGGGCGAGTCGCCGGGCTCCAAATACCCGCCCATGCAATTTGAGGCCAAGGGCAACCACCATGCGGAAATCGCCGTCGGCCCGATGGTCAGCGCGATCTATCCGGAATACCTGACGGACCCGGCCATTGCCCTGTGTCCGTCCGACCCCAACAGCAAGATAGAGGACCTGAAGGACAAGGCCCGGGCCGCGTGGAACCTTGCCCAAGACCCCGACGGCATTGACTTGAGCTACGCCTACATGGGCTGGGTGCTGGACAAGTGCAACGAGGGCGACCCCTCCATAGACCTGACCACCATCTTCGCCATCATGCCGGGCCTGCCGAACAACCTGATTCTGGACGACCCCAACGGGACCGGTCCCTACCAGTTCATCAGCCTGTTCACCGCCACGGTCGGCGAGGTCATCAGCCTGCACCACTCGGTCACCGACCCCAGCCAGGCGCTGGCCCTCAGCCGCAGGGTGGCCGACGGCGACAAGACCGTCCAGCCGTACAACAACATCCCCATGGGCAACGGCGGCGGCAGCACGGTATACCGTCTGAAGGAAGGCGTGGAGCGCTTCCTCATTACCGACATCAACAACTCCAGTGCGGGTGCCATCGGCCAGAGTTCACTCTGGGTGATGTTCGACACGATTTCCAAGAATGTCAAGTACTTCAACCACATCCCGGGCGGCTCAAACGTGCTCTTCATGGACGGGCACGTTGAGTTCGTCAAGTATCCCGACGCAAAGGCACCGGTGAACAGGGGCATGGCCCTGTTCCTCGGCACGCTGCTCGACCGGACGCGCTCATAGGGGGACCCGCCATGGCAGAACAACGCCAGACCGCCAAACTTGTCTTCTCCCTCCTCGGCATCTCGTTCACAGGGCTGATCATGTTCGGCATGTTCGGCCCTGAATCGTGCGGACCCTCCGAGGAGGACCGGCAGCTTCTGGGCGTCGTGAACGGTCTTGAAGAGGTTGTCCAGAAAGGCGGGCACATCAAGACGGTGACCAGTGAGCGCGGACAGGATGATGAGGGGAACTTCTACCGCTACGAGGCGGAGATTCTGAATGAGCAGGGGGTGGCCATCGGCAAGCTGCGGGGTAGGCGCGTCGAGGGTTTTGGCACCATGAAACCGCGCATACTCTGGTACAAGACGCCCGGCGTGCCCGAGGAATTCCCGGCATGGCAGGGCCGCGGCGGGCGCGGTGACGGCCGGGGCGGCGGACGCGGCGACGGCAGCGGCCGCGGCAGGGGCGACGGCGGCGGTCGTGGCGGCGGCCAGAACAGGTAACGCAGACGGCCTCATTTCAGCGCAATTGTGTTCCTTCCCGGGTACGCCAATCTCCCGATTGGCCTTTTATGCCCAAAGCCAATCGGGAGATTGGCGAGCCCAGGAAGCCGTGCCCAGGAAATTGTGCCCAGGAGACCGTACTGCGTTCTTGCCATCCGTTGGCTGTTTGCGTATGCTGATCTCCCTAAACGCTAACACTGGAGGGTCTGCTCATGTTTGGCAATCGCGTGTACCGCACCGTGTTTGTGGTGGCCTTGTTTGCCGTCTGCGTCACTGCCGCCGCGGTGGCCGATGAATCGGTGTTGTCCCCCGACGGACGGGTCAAGGTGACCGTGGAGACCGGCAAGAAGCTGGCATGGTCGCTGGCGGTGGACGGCGTGACTGTCGTCAACCCGTCCCCCGTCGCGTTGAAGGTCTACAAGGGCGACACGCTCGGCGGGCGGGCAAAACTGAAGGCCGCAAACACCGCCGCCATAGACGAGACCATCACCCCGCCCGTGGCGGAGAAGCGCGCAAAGATCACCAACAAGTGCAATGAACTCCGCCTCGACTTTGAAGACGGGTTCTCGCTGCTCGTGCGCGCCTATGACGACGCCGTCGCCTACCGTTTGGTCACCGCCCGCGACGGCGAGATGATCGTCGAGGACGAAACTGCCGCCTTTAACCTTGCCGGCGACTACACGCTGCACCGCACCACCGCCAAGACGGTCAACACTTCCTTTGAGGCACCCTACACGGTCGAGAAGGTGTCCGAATGGAAACCGGGTGTGCTGTCCTTCATGCCCCTGCTGGTCGCCGCGGACAACGGGCTGAAACTGATCATCACCGAGGCCGACCTCAATTCCTATCCGGGCATGTTTCTTGTGCGCGACAAGAAGGAGCCGCAGCGTATCCGCGGCCACTTTGCGCCCTACCCGAAGGCCGAAGCGCCCTCCGGAGACCGGCACATCAAGGTGACGGCGACGGAGCCATTCATCTCGAAGACCACCGGGACCCGCGCCTTTCCCTGGCGCGTGGTCGGCATCGCCCGCAAGGACGCTGAACTCATCGAGAATGACATTGTCTACCGCCTCGGCACCCCCTGCGCGCTGGCCGACACTTCCTGGATTAAGCCCGGCAAGGTGGCCTGGGACTGGTGGAACGCCAACACCCTGTGGGACGTGCCCTTCAAGTCCGGCATCAACACCGAGACCTACAAGTACTACATTGACTTCGCCGCCAAGAACGGGCTGGAGTACATCATCCTCGACGAGGGCTGGTCGGACACGCGCGACCTGACCAAGCTTAAGCCGGAGGTGAATCTGGAGGAACTGATCAGGTACGGCGCTGAAAAGAAGGTCAAGCTCATCCTCTGGTGCGTGTGGTGTACCCTGGACCGCCAGCGCGAGGAGGTGCTGCCCTGGCTGGAGAAGATGGGCATCGCCGGGGTGAAGGTGGACTTCATGGACCGTGATGACCAGGTTATTGTCGAGTTCTACGAGCGCATGGCCAAGGCCACCGCGGAGCACCACCTGCTGCTCGACTACCACGGCGCCTACAAGCCCACCGGCCTGCGCCGCACCTACCCCAACCTGGTTACCCGAGAGGGGGTCGCCGGCATGGAGCAGTCCAAGTGGTCCACCATCTCCGATCCCGTCTACACCACCTCCATCCCTTACATCCGCATGTTTGCCGGGCCCATGGACTACACCCCCGGCGCCATGCGCAACGAGCAGAAGGATGTCTTCAAGGCCGTGTTCAACAAGCCCTCCAGCCTGGGCACCCGCTGCCAGCAGTTGGCCATGTACGTGGTCTTTGAAAGCCCGCTCCAGATGCTGAGCGACAGCCCCAGCGCCTACGAGGATGAACCCGAATGCACCTCCTTCATTGCGGGATGCCCCACCACCTGGGATGAGACCAGGGGCCTGGACGGCAAAGTGGGCGAATTTGTTGCCGTCGCGCGCAACAAGGGCGGAATCTGGTGGCTCGGCGTCCTGAACAACTGGGATGCCCGCACCATCACGGTTCCCCTTTCCTTCCTGGGCGACGGGTCGTGGAAGGCCGACAGTTTCGCGGACGGCCCCGCCGCGGACCGCACCGGCACCGACTATGTGCGCGCCGCAGCCTCAGTGAAGGCGGCCGACACCCTCACGCTGAAACTGGTCCCCGGCGGCGGTTACGCGGCGAAATTCGTCAGAGAATAGGGGATAGAAGCCCGCAAACCTATCCTGCCCCCGCATCTGCCATGAGGAGAGATGCGGGGGTCTCTGTCTTCCGGTTCTCTTCCCCCTGCGCGCTATTCTCGTTATTTAAATTCCTAGTATTTCATGTAACAGTTAAGCTTTTGGCCGGTACTATTGGCCAGCCGATTCGGTTCACCACAACCGGTGGTGAAACTTTTTGGGCCAATCGGATATACAGTGTACAAATGACGACCTTCGGCAAGAAAAGTGCCGGAACACCGTTCGGGTTTGCCGTTGGGGCGCAAGCCAGTCACGGGCAACAGCCGGAACCGGAGGCGACGTGGAGACTGTGATGAGCACGAAGAGCATGCTGAGACTGATGGTGGTCATGGTGGTCGTGATGGCGGTGCTGGGCATGGCCGGCTGCAAGCACAAGCCCCCGATGAACACGAATTTTGGCGCCGGTGCCGGCGACGGCGGCGCTGGGATGGGTGCATCCGGCGATTCCAGCAGCAGCGGCGGGCTTCCCGGCTTTGACCAGGGAAACACCTCCTTTGTGCCGGGCAGCACCTACGGATTGAACACGGTCTATTTTGACTATGACAGTTCGGCCATCCGCTCCGATGCGATGGCGACGCTGCGGGCGAATGCGGAGGCCGCCAAGAAGGTTCCCGGCAAAATGATCCAGATCGCGGGCCATTGCGACAGCCGCGGCACCCAGGAATACAACCTCGCGCTCGGCGAACGCCGCGCACTGGCTGTCCGCTCCTTCCTGATGCAATGCGGCGTGCCGGGCGAACGCCTTACCACGATCAGCTACGGCTCCGAGTTGCCTGCCGTTCCCGGAGACGGCGAGTCCGCCTGGGCCAAGAACCGCCGCGCCGAGTTCAACGTCGCCCGCTAATCCGACGGACAAATTGTCTTTCCCGGGCAGTCCAGCCAAAGGCCGGGCTGCCCGGTTTCTTTACTGGGAGCGCCGGCGTCCCGCCGGCAAGGTTTGTGCGAGAACCCTGCCGGCGGGACGCCGGCGCTCCCAGTAGAACCCAGACTGTGCTATCGTAATCGAATCAATCCCGGAGTCTTTCCCATGTCCCTGAAGATTGCATTCATTGGCGCGGGCAGCATCGGCTTCACGCGCAAGCTCATTCACGACCTCATGGCCGTTTCGGAACTGAGGCATGCGCAACTCGCGCTGACGGATATCAACAAGCGCAATCTCGACATGGTGTACCGGCTTGTCAAGCGCGACCTGGAGGCGAATACCGCCAAGGCGGCACTCACCGCCACCACAGACCGCCGTGCCGCGCTCAAGGGGGCGAATTACGTCTTCTCCGTCGTGCGCGTGGGCGGGCTGGAGGCGTTCCAGCACGACATTGACATCCCCCTCAAGTACGGCGTGGACCAGTGCGTGGGCGACACGCTCGCGCCGGGCGGCATCCTCTACGGCCAGCGCAACATCCCCGTCATCCTCGACTTCTGCAAAGACATCCGGGAAGTGGCCGCGCCGGACTGCGTGTTCATGAACTACGCCAACCCCATGGCCATGAACACCTGGGCCGCCAACCAGTACGGGGGCGTCTTCACCATTGGCCTGTGCCACGGCGTACACGGCTCGTGGTGGCAGATCGCCGAAGCGCTCAAGGTGCCCATGCACGAACTCGACGTGGTTGCCGCCGGCATCAACCACCAGACCTGGTTCATCTCCGTCAAGCACAAGGGCCGCGAGATGACGCCGTTCCTGCTCGACGCGTTTGAGAAGCACCCGGTCTTCAGCAAGACGGAAAAGACGCGCATAGACATCCTGCGGCGGTTCGGTTACTACTCCACCGAGAGCAACGGCCACCTGTCCGAATATGTCCCGTGGTACCGCAAGCGCCCCAAAGAAATCCGCCGATGGATTGACCTCTCCTCGTGGATTAACGGCGAGACCGGCGGTTACCTGCGCGAAACGCGACAGGGCCGCAACTGGTTCACCCACGACTTTCCGAACTGGCTTAAAGCCGACCCGCCCAAGTTCGGGCCGGAGAACCGTTCCGCCGAGCACGGCAGTTACATTGTTGAGGCCATGGAGACCGGCCGCATCTACCGCGGCTTCTTCAACCGGCCCAACGGCGGCATCATTACGAATCTGCCCGCCGACTGCATCATTGAGGCGCCGGGCTATGTGGACGGCAACGGGCTCAACATGTCCGTGGTGGGTGACCTGCCGCTGGCCTGCGCGGCCACCTGCAACGCCAGCATCAGCGTGCAGCGCATGGCCGTCGAGGCGGCGATGCGCGGCGACCTGACGCTGCTCAAGCAGGCCGTGCTGCATGACCCGCTTACGGCGGCGGTCTGCAACCCGCCCGAGGTCTGGCAGATGGTGGACGAGATGGTGGTGGCCCAGGCCCAATGGCTGCCGCAGTACGCAAAGGAGATTGCGGGCGCGAAGAAGCGATTGGCAACGGAAAAGCCTTTGGGCACCAGCAGATCACGCGGCGCGGCGCGGCTCAAAGAGAAGACGATAGCTGAGATTCAGAAGGACGCCGCCGCCCAGGCCCGCGCCGTTGCCGCAGACAAGGCCATGGCCGACCGGAAATCACGCACGAAGAAAGCGAGGCGGTAACCGCGTT
Source organism: uncultured bacterium (assembly GCA_937923585.1). GTDB lineage: Bacteria > Hydrogenedentota > Hydrogenedentia > Hydrogenedentales > CAITNO01 > CAITNO01. The sequence goes on along the minus strand of CALDSM010000559.1, from coordinate 5,930 downwards.
CCGTTCAGTTCTCCGCGCGCTGTTTCCAGCGCGGCTGCTGGTAGACCCTGGCTGCCTGGTGGCTGGGCAGGCGCATGCCCGCGGAGAAGAAGACCGTGTCCTGCCCCATGAGCTCCTCCACCGCGTGGTGCAGTTGCCGCGTGGGGGACACGCGGCAGGCGTTCGGCGCGTGGATGACCACTTCTCCCTCGTCCGCCAGTCCGCAGTGCAGGTACACGTCGCACGGGCCCGGCACCGACCCCATAATGAGCGCCAGTTTGTCCAGTGTTTCGATCTGCTGCCGGGGCGGATGCACGCGCACGTGCACGGCCTTGGTGAGCGTCCGCTCCGCGTCGTCAATCGGCACCAGGTCGTTGGCCACGAAGCCCAGCTTGTCGTCGCGGTAGTTCACGCGGGCCGTACACACCACGACCAGATCCGCCACGAGCAGCGCCCCCTTCTGCTCGTACAGGTCGGAGAATACCGTAACCTCGGCGGGGCCCTGCAGCGTCTCGATGCGCAGGAAAGCCATCTTGCTGCCTTTCTTCGTCGAGATGACGCGCACGGTGGACACCAGCCCCGCGATGCTCACCTCCTCGCCCTCCTTCAGGCCGGAGGTGTTGTTCAGGTCCAGGGTGCTGTAGCGTTCCACCAAGTCGCGGTAATTCTGCAACGGGTGGCTGCTGATGTAGAGCCCCAGCATCTCCTTCTCGCCCTCCCAAATCACGTGGTCGGGCCATTCGGGAAGTTCGGGTTTCTCGTAAATGCGCTGGAACGAATCATCCATTCCGCCCATGTCGAAGAGCGAGGTCTGGCCGATGGCCTTGTCGCGCTGCACGACCTGCCCCTCGCTGAGCGCCTTTTCGACGGCGCTGTCCACCTGGCGGCGGTTCCAGCCCGTGCTCGCGAATGCGCCCGCCTTGTTGAGGCTTTCCACCACCCGCGCATTCACGCTGGACGTGTCCAGCCGCTTGCAGAAGTCGTAGATGTCCGCATAGCGGCCGTTGACGCGCTCCTCGACGATGGCCTTGGCGGGCACGCCGCCCACATTGCGCACGGCACTCAGCCCGAACCGGATCGCGTTGCCCTCCACCGCGAAGTTCAGCATGCTGTGATTCACGTCCGGCGGGAGCACGGCGATGTTCATGCGCCTGCATTCCTCGATGTACAGGGCGGCCTTCTCGAGGTTTCCTATTTCGCTGGTGAGCAGCGCGCACATGTACTCGACGGGATAATTCGCCTTCAGATAGGCCGTCTGATAGGCCACAAACGCGTAGGCCACGCTGTGCGACTTGTTGAATCCGTATCCGGCGAAGCGCTCGATCTTGGCCCAGAGCGTTTCGGCCAGCGCCTTGTTAATGTCGTTCTTTGCGCAGCCTTCGATAAAGGCCGCCTTCTGTTTGTCCAGTTCGGCCTGGTTCTTCTTGCCCATGGCGCGGCGCATGATGTCCGCGTGGCCCAGCGAGAAGCCCGCCGCAGCCTGCACCATCTGCATCACCTGCTCCTGGTACACCGCGATGCCGTAGGTTTCCTTCAGGATCGCCGCCACGGACGGATGGTCGTATTCGACGCGCTCGGGATGAAATTTCCAGTCAATGTACGTGTCAATGAACTGCATCGGGCCGGGGCGGTAGAGCGCCACCAGCGCGCTCATCTCCTCGATGCTCTCGAGGCCGATGCGCCGCGCGAGGTCGCGCATGCCCGAGCTTTCGAGCTGGAACACGCCCATGGTCTCGCCGCTGCGCAGCAGCTCGTAGGTCTTTGCGTCGGTCGTGGAAATGTTGTCTATGTCGAGCTGCACGCCGCGCCCCTCGGCGATCAGGCGCACCGCCTCATGCACCACGGTCAGCGTGCGGAGGCCCAGGAAGTCCATCTTGAGCAGGCCTATCTTTTCGACGCCCTTCATCTCCGCCTGCGTGACCACGGTCTCCGAGTTGGCCGCCTTGAACAGCGCCACGTGATCGGTGAGATCGTGGTCGCAGATGACCACGCCGGCCGCATGCACGCCCACGCTGTTGATGGTGCCCTCAAGCCGCACCGCCAGCCGCCAGAGCCGCGCCACCTGCGGGTCCTCCTGCACCAGGCGCCGCAGCTCCGCCTCCTCGGCGAGCGCGTCCTTGAGCTTCTTCTTCGGGTCGTTCGGCAGCAGGTTGCAGATGCGGTTCACGTCGCCCAGCGGCATGCCGAGCACGCGCCCGACATTGCGCACGACGTTGCGCATGAGCATGCGGCCGTAGGTGACAATCTGGCTCACGTTCGACGCGCCGTAGCGCTCGCGCGCGTAGGTGATCATTTCCTCGCGGCGCCAGAAGCAGAAGTCAATGTCGAAGTCCGGCATGCTCACGCGCTCGGGGTTCAGGAAGCGCTCGAAGAGCAGCGAGTAGCGCAGCGGCTCGATGTTGGTGATGCGCAGCGCATAGGCCACGATGCTGCCCGCGCCGGAACCGCGGCCCGGCCCCACCGGTATCTTTTCCTCGCGCGCATGCTTGATGAGATCCCACACGACCAGAAAGTAGTCGGTGAACTTCATTTTCTCGATGATGTCGAGCTCGAACAGCGCCCGCTCCACGTGGGTCCCCGGAACCGGCTCGCCGTACCGCTCCACCAGCCCCCTCATCACCAGTTCCTTGAGGTATTCCGGCTTCGTGTAGCCGGACGGCGGGGCGTAGTCCGGGATGAGCCGCATTTCGCCGGGCATCTTGAATTCGCAGCGCTCGGCCACCAGCAGGGTGTTGGACACCGCGTCGGGCCAGCGCGCGAACAGCCCCCGCATCTCCTCGGGCGTGCGGAAGTAGTATTCGTTGCCCCCCGACATGCGCATCCGGTCCGGCTGGTCCAGCGTCTTCTGCGTCTGGATGCACAGCAGGATCTCGTGCGCCTCGTAATCCTCCCGGTCCGTGTAGTGGCTGTCGTTCGTGGCAATGGCCAGCAGGCCGTGGCGCTGCGCCAGGTCATAGAGCAGGGGGTTAATCTGCTCCTCCTCCTCAATGCCGTGGTTCATCAATTCGATGAAGAACCCGTCCCGCCCGAAAATCCCGGCGTACTTCTCCGCGACCTGATCGGCCTCGTCCAGCTTGCCCTGGCGCAGCAGCCGCGGAATGCGCCCGCCCAGGCACGCGGTGGACGCCATCAGTCCCCCCGAATATTTGGCCAGCAGTTCATCGTCCACGCGGGGCTTGTAGTGGCGACCCTCGATGTGGGCGATGCTGCTCAGTTTGCAGAGGTTGTGGTAGCCCTCCTCGGTGCGGCACAGGAGCACCAGGTGGTCCGACGCGTCCGACGACGATCTGCCGGATTTGTCCGTGTGCGTCGTGGGCGAGACATACAGTTCGCAGCCGATGATCGGTTTGATGTCGGCCGCCTTCGCTGCGTTGTAAAAATCGAGTGCGCCGAAAAGCACGCCGTGGTCCGTGATGGCGCATGCGCCGATGCCGTACTCTTTGCACCGTGCAACGATGTCGGCGGGCTTGCTGAGCCCGTCCAGAAGGCTGTAGTGGGTGTGCACATGCAGCGGGACATAACCGGCGGTCGCATCCATGCTATTCGAAATACTCCAGCAGCAGTCTGATCGCCGTTTCGGCGGTCTGTGACTTGATCTCTTCCCGCGTTCCGGAGAACTGGCGGCGGATGACCGCCGTGCCGTCCGCGCGGGCCACGGCAATGTATACCAGTCCGACGGGCTTCTCCGCGCTGCCGCCGGTCGGCCCGGCAATGCCCGTGACCGCGACGCCGTAGGTCGCGCCGATCAGCCTGCGCACACCCTCGGCCATGTCCCGGGCGGTCTCCTCGCTCACCGCGCCGTGCGCCGCCAGCACCTCCTCCGGCACGCCCAGCAGCGCATGCTTCACGGCGTTGTGGTAGGCGACCACGGACCCCAGGAAATAGGCGGACGCACCCGACACGGTGGTAAGCCGGTGCGCGATCAATCCGCCGGTGCAGGACTCGGCGGTGGCAAGCGTCATCCCCGACTGGATGAAGTAACTGCCCACCTGTTCTTCAATGCTGGGCGGCATGGACATGTCCGTGTTCTCCCGCGGCGCGCCCGCTGCCGGATTGCCGCCGCCATTTGAAACACACCCGCGTGTTTCTGCCCGGTACGAAACACGCATTCACGCAGCCGAAACAGGGGACAACGCCCTGCACGGACCAGTGTAGTCCAACCCCTTCCCGGAATTCCACGGCCATGTCTCCATCTTTCTCCCGCTCGCCCTGAAAGCCCACTCCCGTTTTGGCTTTTCTCGGCCTGCGCCCCAAAAGAAACAAAACAAAGCGGAATACTTGACAATTGATTTTCTTGTTTGCTATACTGCACAAAGATGAGCGGTTTTGTAATGTATTCGCTTCGCGGCATTGTCCGCAAAGCGCTTCAGCGAACCAGGAACAGCATCACGGTCAATGCAGAATCTTGAGGCGAAAGGAGGAGTGAACAACCAGACGCCCAAAGGGCTTACCTCAATGTTTTGGCCGAATCCCGAAGTGATGTCCAGATAGAGCGGCCTGCGCCCATGCAAAAGGCCGTGCGCCGGACCGGCGCAAAGGGAACGACAAGAGACTACGGAACAGGAGAACACGTGCAATGCGTACAATTAGATATCTGGTTACTCTGGTTACTGCGGTGCTGGCCCTGAGTGTGTCGGGGGCGGCGCTGGCCGAACTTCAGAATGTGGAAGTCGGCGGCAATCTGAAAATTCGCGGCAACTACTGGCGCTACGACACCCTGGGCGCCACCTCCTTCGTTGAACAGCGCACCGCGCTGAACGTGAAGGCGGACTTCACCAACGATGTCAGCACCTTAGTCGAGTTCGACAGTTACGGTGACTGGGGCCAGAACTTCCGGTCCAATTACCTCACGGGGATAGACGGACGAGGGGCGGCCGATGTCGGTCTGTACCAGGCCTACATCAACGTCAAAGACCTGTGGGGCACCCCGCTGAGCCTGCGCGTCGGTCGGCAGGAACTGTCCTTCGGCACTGAATTCCTGCTGGGCAACAACAGCGCGGCCCCCTATTTCCGCGGATTGTCCTTTGACGCCCTGCGCCTGACCTATGCCACCGACCAGTTCAAGGTGGACGCCTTTGCCGCCAAACTGGCGGAGTCCTTCCAGAACTTCGGCAAGGGGGACACGGACCTTTATGGTGTCTATGGCAGTTACCTCGGCATCGAGAACGTCACACTCGACGCGTACTGGCTCTACCTGCGCGACGGCACTGTCGCAGGAGAAGACGTTGACATACACACCCTTGGCCTCCGCGGATCGGGAAAAGTGGGAAGTCTCGACTTTGAAGCAGAAGTGGCCTATCAACTCGGCGGGATAGACGGCCAGCCCTCCGCCTGCCCCCTGGGCTTCGGCGAAGCCGATGTGGACTATGGCACTTTCGGTGGTCACGCCATTGTCGGCTACACCTTTGACGTGGCATGGCAGCCCCATGTGTTCGGTCTCTTCGCCTACTACGGGGCCGGAAACGGGGACACCAGTTTCTGGTCCAATGACCGCACACTGCCCTTCAACCGCCTTCTCTCAGACTTCCGGTACAGTGACTTCGTTGACCTGAACTCGAATGCCACCAACGTGGTCGGCTACGCCCTCGGCGTGCAGGTCTCGCCCACGGAATGCACCCAGGTGACGCTTGCGGGCAAGTACCTCGATCTTGACGAGAACATCGGCAAGCAGAAGGGCTGGGGATGGGAAGTCAACCTGGCGGGCACCTACCACTACAGCCAGGACCTGGCCTTCAGCGCAGGCTACTCTCACTTCTTCGGGGATGACTGGGCCGACGGAAGCAAGCCCAGCTGGGATTACTTCTTCGCCCAGACCGAAATAGCTTTCTAATCCAAGTCCAACAGACAACCGCCCCCCTGCGACGAGTGCCGCAGGGGGGCGGTTCTTTGGTTTCTGCTAGTGTAGTGAGTCATCCTGATGGCATCTTATCTTGACGCGAAAATGCCGCGAA
>CALDSM010000558.1 GCA_937923585.1 uncultured bacterium | reverse complement strand
GCAAACAGCCTTCCCCTGGGAATGATCGGCAATTACCCGATCACCACGCTGATTCGGGTGTCATGGAGGGAACTGGGCTTATGATGAACACGAAAAACTTCGCCGACACAATGAGAGAAAATCTGCTTCTTGCCCTTGTTCTGGCGGTGGCGCTGCTGGGGGCGGGACTCGGTGTCTTCAAGGCGCACAACGGCGGGATTGCCGCGGCGGCAACGACGGTCGCCTCCGGATTCAGTCCAAACGCGGTCATGGGCAATGACCAGATGCGCGAGATGCTGCTTGCCCCGCCTGCGGACACGCTGCTCACCTTCCAGGAGGAGAAACAAAAGGCCGTCGCGCGGCACCGGACGCGGTATGATTCGAACCCGAATGATCCGGACGCGGAGACGCTGCTGCGCGCGATGGGAAACCTGTACAAACAGACGGGTGACACCAAGAATGCCGCGTGGGCCTACCAGACCCTCCTCCTGCGCTTCCCCGACGGTGCCGACACAACGTCGGTCCGCATGGAACTTGCCGGCTGCTATGAACTGCTCGGCGAGCGGGAGAACCTGACCGGACTCTATCTGGAGATGATGAAGACGTTTCCGCAAGACTCCAACGAGTACAAATATGCCCAGGCGAGCCTGAACATGTCCGGCCTGAAACTGAAGCAGCGGAACCCGAACGGCGCACAGCCGCAGGGCCCGGAAGGCAGTTTCGCCGCTGAAGAACTCGCTGACGTCACCAGTGACCGCGCCGACTCAGAGGTCAAGCTGAGCCGGAAAGGTTCAGCGTCCGTGCAGAACAGGGGTGTTTGACGGCACCCCGGCGGTCCCGCGCAACAAGGGGCCGCTGCAAATAAGAGACGCGGGACTGAACTGTCCCGCGTCTCGTTCAAGCCTTGCTTCCGGATTCACCCCGGCTCAGCCCCCGTGACCCTCGATCTTCTCAATGAGTTGAATGATCTCGGCGGGGGTCTTGGCGGCCAGGAACGCCTTGCGGTTGGCCTCCTCGTTCATCACGCGCGCAATGGCGGCCATGGCGCGAATGTGCTCCTGGAAACTCTTGCGGGGGATCAGCAGCAGCACGATAATGGTCGCCGGCTCACCGTCAATGGAGTCGAAATTCACGCCTGCCGGCGCGATTCCCAGCGCGCCGATAATGGTATCAACGCGGTCGGTGGAGCCGTGCGGCAGCGCCACGCCGTTCTCCATGCCGGTGCCGATGATCTTCTCGCGCTCGGCGATGGTCTCTATCGCATGGGCACGCAGGGACATGGGGAGGTCGCCGGACTCAATGACCAAGTCCACCAGTTCCTCTATGGCGTGCGCCTTGGACTGGGACCTGACCTTCATCTTGACGACACGCTCGTGAATTATGTCACTCAGCGACATCTCAGCCGTTTCCTTCCTTGGCGCGAGACTTCTTCTTCTTGACGCGCTTGAGCCGGAACCGCTCCTCCCGTTCGCGCTCCTCAAGCACACTCTTGATAAAGGCGATTTCCTCGCGCAGACGCGGAATGAGGTACTCTTCGATCGCGTTGATGCGGCGGCCCAGTTTGCGGATCTCCTCGCCCAGCGTCGTCACCTGCAGTTCGAGCGGCGAACATTCGAGCATCTGCTCGACCATCGCCTCGGCCGCGGCCGCGGCGTCGAACACGTGCGTGCTGTAGTCCACCCGGCTGATGCCCCGCTCCTGCGGCGCGCGGATGACGCCCCCGTGCTCGACCATGCCGAGCCGCAGGCCCCACAGTTTTTCGATCTGGACCGAGACCGCCAGAGAGCGTTCGCCCGCGGCGGTGACCGATTCAACCTCTGCGGTGCCGCGCACAGCCCGGGCCATGGCCAGGGCCGCGTTGGCCTCGCGCCCGCGCGCCTGCAACTCGCGCTGCTTGTCGCGCAGGAGCTTGGCGCGACGGATGAGGTCCTTGAGCAGCGCCTCGCGCTTGCCGCGGAGGATGGTGAGCCCGTCGGAGGCCAGTTTTACCTGACTTCGCCGGCTCAGCAGATTCATCCGCGTCGGTGTGATATTTTCAGCGCACATAACCCGGCTTTCCAGGATGGTTCATGCAGTTTATGAAACGGGGGCCGCCGCGGCGGTCTCTTCCGCGGCCTGGTAGTACTGATCCACATACTTGGTGTCGATGCGGGTCAGTTCTGCGCGCGGCAGGAGGGAAAGCAGTTTCCAGCTCGCATCCAGTGACTCGTCGATGGTCCGCCGCGTCCAGCCCTGCCCAATCAGCTCGCGCTCGAACTGGATCGCAAACTTGAGGAATTTCTTGTCCATGTCGCTCAGGGCGTCCTCGCCGATGATCGTCATCAGCTTGCGAATGTCGAGCCCCTGCGCGTAGGCCGAATAGAGCTGGTTGGCCACCTGCCGGTGGTCGCCGCGCGTGCGGCCCTCGCCAATGCCGTTGTTCATCAGGCGCGACAGGCACGGGATAATGTCCACCGGCGGGAACACGCCCTGGCGGTGCAGCGAGCGGCTCAGCACGATCTGGCCCTCGGTGATGTAGCCCGTAAGGTCCGGGATCGGGTGCGTGATGTCGTCGTCGGGCATGGTCAGCATCGGCATCTGCGTGACCGAGCCCTTGCGCCCCCTGATGCGGCCGGCGCGCTCGTAAATGGTCGAAAGGTCCGTGTACATGTAGCCGGGATAGCCGCGGCGTCCGGGGATCTCCTCGCGCGCGCTGGACACCTGGCGCAGGGCCTCGCAGTAACTGGTCATGTCGGTGAGAATCACCAGCACCTGGTAGTCCATCTCGTAGGCCAGGTACTCGGCCACGGTCAGCGCGCAGCGCGGCGTGAAGACGCGCTCGATGGCCGGGTCGTTGGCCTTGTTGATGAACGCCACGACGCGGCCGCCCTGGCCGCCCTCGTCAAAGGCGGTCATGAAATAGTTGGCCTCGCGCTCGGTGATGCCCATCGCGCCGAAGACCACCACGAACTGCTCGGAGGCGTCTCGCGTGCGCGCCTGCTGCACGATCAGGTTGGCCACCTCGTTGGCCGGCAGACCCGACCCGAAGAAGATCGGCAGTTTCTGGCCGCGCACGAGCGTGTTGAACTCGTCAATGGCCGTCACACCGGTCTCGATGAAGTCGTTTGGTTTATCGCGGGCCACGGGGTTCATCGGCGCCCCGTTGATGTTCATCTCCTTGTCGACGACGGCCGGCGGCAGCCCGTCGATCGGCACGCCCGTTCCGTTGAAGCGGCGGCCGAGCAGCGCGGTGGACACACCGATGGTGGCCACGTCCTGCTTGAGCGACACGGAGGTGCCCTTCACGTCGACACCCTGGGTGCCCTGCAGCACCTGGACGACGGCGTGGCTGGTGCTCGCCTCAAGCACCTGGCCCTGGCGCGTCTCGCCGTTGGCCATGGTCATCTCGAGGATGGCGCCGGACGGGAACCGTCCGCCGTTTTTCAGGAACACGAGCGGCCCGGAGATGTAGGTCAGGTCCCAGTATTCCGCCCGAAGGGGGGCTTCCGCAGGGGTCTGGTTGTTGGCGGTCATGATCGCTTATCCCTTCTTCGTGGCCGCGGCGGCGACGTCGGTGCGCATTTTGGCGCACACAGTGGCCCGCTTGTCGGCGAAATCCGCGTTGGATTCGTTGCGCAACCGCGCGATGTCCTCGCGCACCGGGAGCCCCATCAGGCGGTTCAGGGTCACTCCGTTCTCGATCGCGTTCTTGCTCAGGTCGTAGAACTCAAGCAGCGTTTCGAGCAGTCCGCCGGTCTTTTCCAGACTGCTGAAGGCGTCGTTGTCGGAGAAGGCGTTCTGCTGCAGGAACACCTCGCGGACCATCTTGCCCGTTTCGAGGATGAGCCGCTCGCCGTCCTGAAGGGCGTCAGGGCCGACCAACTGCACGATTTCCTGCATTTCGGCGTCGCGCTGGAGCAGGTCCATGGCGCGCTGCCGGTTCTCCAGCCACCCCTTGGGCGCGTTGTCGCGGAACCAAGGCTTGAGCGTTTCCAGGTACAGCGTGTAGCTGACTTTCCAGTTGATGGCCGGATAGTGACGGCGGTACGCCAGCGCGGCGTCCAAGCCCCAGAATCCGCCGGCCACACGCAGGGAAGTCTGCGTGACGGGCTCGGAGAAGTCGCCGCCCGCGGGGGACACGGCGGCCACCAGCGTCATCGAACCCTGGCGCGGCTCTTCGCCCTCCGCCACGGTGCCCAGCACCTCGGCCCGGCCGGTGCGCTCGTAGAATTCGGCAATGCGCGCCGACAGGTAGGTCGGGTAGCCCTCTTCGCCGGGCATTTCCTCAAGGCGCGACGAAATCTCGCGAAGCGCTTCGGCCCAGCGCGAGGAGCTGTCGGCCATGATGGCCACGCTGAACCCCTGGTCGCGGTAGTATTCGGCCAGCGTGATGCCGGAGTACACCGACGCTTCGCGGGCCGCCACCGGCATGTTCGACGTGTTGACCACGAGGATCGTCCGGTTCATCAGCGAGTCGCCGGTCTTCGGGTCGGTCAGTGCCGGGAATTCATCAAGCACGTCGGCCATCTCGTTGCCGCGCTCGCCGCAGCCCACATACACGATGATGTCGGCGTTGCAGTACTTGGAAAGGGTCTGCTCCACCACCGTCTTGCCCGTGCCGAATCCGCCCGGCACCACGGCCGAACCGCCCAGGGCGACGGGGAAAATGCAGTCCAGCACCCGCTGGCCGGTGACAAAGGGCTCGGTCGCCGGCAGTTTGCGCACGACCGGGCGCGGCCGCTTGACGGGCCAGCGCTGCATCATGGCCAGCTCGGTGCCGTCCTCAAGCACAACCACCGGCTGTTCCACGGTGTACTCGCCGGCGGCCACAACGCTCTTGACCGTTCCGGAAACGTTGGGCGGAACAAGAACACGGTGCATGAACGCGCGCGTTTCCTGCACGGTTCCCAGCACGTCGCCGCCGACCACCTTCTGGCCCGCCTTTACCGCGGGCGTGAACGACCATTTCTTCTCGCGGTCAAGGGCGGGTGCGGTGAGACCGCGGGCGATGAAATCGCCCGACATGCCGCGCAGCACCTCCAGCGGGCGCTGAATGCCGTCGAACACGCCGCCGAGCAGGCCCGGTCCGAGTTCGACGGACAGGGGATAGCCCAAACTTGTGACAGGCTCGCCGAGCATCATCCCGCCGGTATCCTCGAACACCTGCGCATACACGGTGTCCCCGTTGATCCGGATGACCTCTCCGATCAGGCCCAGCTTGCCCACGCGCAACATCTCGCCCATGGACACGCCGAGCATGCCGGAGGCGCCGATCATCGGACCGGACACCAGGCAAAGCTTACCTGTGATTGCCTCTCTTGCTTGCACCATCGCGCTCACTCCAACCGTAATTCGAAACCCAGTGCGGGTTTCAGCACGGACGTGATATATGCGTCAACATCCTCGTCGCCGCCCGGAGACTCCGGGCAGTACACAACCAGCGGACGCGTCTTGTGCCGCGACAGACGGTCGCGGAACCATTCCGAAAACTTGCGGCGGTAGTCGTCCTGCACAATCACCAGGGACACCTGCCCGGGCTCGCGCAGGATCTCGTCCAGAGCGTTCTCCGCCGCGTCACCCGGCTCGGGCTGCTCCACGCACAGCCCCGCCAGGGCCATCTGCATCGCCAGCGCGCCCCGCGCCAGCGCCACTACGTTAGACATATCAGTTCTTCCCGCACGCGCCCGGACGGGAGGCCCGCCTCGACACCCCGCGCCAGCACGCGCAGATTCGCGCATTCAAGCCACTTGAGCCACACGTAGTTCATCGCGAGCGCCAGGCCGTACGGATCCTGGTGAATCATCCGGCCGAGTCGCTCGACAAAAAGCATTTCAAAGCGCCGGTCCAGCGAGCCCAACTGGCCCGTCTGCTGAACCCGGCCGAACACCTGGTGCAGCACGCGGTAGGGCGTGCTTTCCAGCATGATGGTCGCCTGTTCCAGGCTGCCGCTGGCCGCGAAGGCATCCAGCGTGGCCGCATCGAGCCACCCTCCGCGCAGCCAGGGTCCGCGGCCCTCCGCGGAACGCGCGCCGTACAGCAGGTCGGCGAGCACGGAACGCAGGTTGATCCGGTCCACCTCAAGGCGCAGGTACTCTCGCACGGGAGCCAGACGCGGCCCGTTCCACACGTAATCGCCGCACCGCTCGAAGTAGCGCCGGTCAAGCAGGGTCTCCAGCGCCGACACCGCCTCCGCGCCGGGATTCTCCTCGTTGCGCGAGGCAAGCAGGCGGGGCAGCGGCCCGCAAAGGGTCGGGAACTGGGCGGCCACCATCTGCACCGCATTCTCCAGGGAATTGGCCTGTGCGGCGTAGCGCTCCATCACCGGCCACGGCAGCGACGGCCCGGTCACCAGGCCAAAGTGGCCTGCGGACTCCCCGTGAATGCTGCGCCGGAGCAGCGACTTGATCGCCGCCAGATCCCAGCGGTTTAGGAAGTAGGTCATGGCCTCGGCGCGCAGCGGCTCGCGCCGCACGATCCGGGCCAGCAATTCAAACTCTCGGTCGAGGTTGCGGCCCGCCGCCTCCTCCACCGCATTCGCGCCCTCGCCGTGCAGCAGCGCGTCGGCCATGTCCTTTTCGTAGGCGGGAATCGCCAGCAGGCAGCGCACCACGCCGGCTGCGTCCGCACACTGGAGCATCTCCTCGTAGCGCGCCTTCCCGAGCAGTTCGCCGCGCCGCGCATGGATTCGCGCGCAGGTGTAGATGCCGTAGGTCGTGCGTATGCTCATGACTGGCGCGCCTCCCGGCCAAACAGTATCGCGTTGGCCTCCGTCCGGATTGCCCCTTCGAGCCGGGCAAGCCGCAGGGAAAGCGTGTTGGTGACGCGGAATGTGCCCCATGTGTCCTCGACAACCACGCCGTCCGTCGGGCCCGGAGAAAGGGCCAGTTGCGCACCCGCCGCCTCAATTTGCGCGCCCAGCGATGCGGCATGCCTTGCCGGAACCAGCACCATCCGCTCGTTGGGTTCGCGCGGCGGCTCCTCCGCCGTCTCCGCACCGTCGGGTGCGTCAGGCGTCATGTCGGGCGAGGTCGCCGCGGCAATTTCGGGCACTGCGGGCTCCGTGCCGATGGACTCGAACACCGGCTCGAGAACCGGCTCTGCTTCGGGTTCGGGCTCCGACGGCACCGCGGCAAGCGCCTCGGCAAGCAGCCGTTCCAGCACCGGCCGGAACGCGGGCTGCGCCGTGAGGTCGTCCAGCCGCCTGCGCGCCGCGTCCAAAGCCTTGCGAATCACGGCGTCCTTCATGACCAGCACACCGCGCGCCGCTTCGGCCTCGGCCCGCTCCCGGCCCTGCTGGGCCAGGATGTCCAATTCGCCTGCCACGGAGGCCACGGCGGAGGTGCGCGCCGCGGCGGCCCGCTGGCGGGCCTCGCGGACAATACGCTCCGCCTCCGCGCGGGCCCGGGCGATAATCTCGTCCCGGCGCCGCGCTGCTTCGCGCGTCATGGAGTCAAGAAGGCGTTCCGTGCTCATAGGGCCGCGATCAGACGATCTTGCCCATGAGCATGATGGCCATCACAAAGCCCAGAATCACCAGGGTTTCGGGAATGGCGATGAAGATGATCACCAGCGGAAGCATCTCGCGCTTCTCGGCCAGCACGCCGATGCCGCTCGCGCACACCGCATACTGCACCAGGCCCGTTCCCAGGGCGCCGCAACCGAAGGCAATGCCCGCGCCGAGGGCAAGGCCGGCCGCCGCAAGGCCGCTGGTCGGGGCGGCCGCGCCGCCTTCCGCGCCTTCAGCCGCACCAAACGCGAACGGCGCGGCAACAGCCGCCAGCACGCACACCATCGCCATGACGGCGAACGCTTTCTTGGTCACCTGCAACGTCTTTACCATGGAAGTTCCTTTCTGAACGGTTTGTAGCTGAACCCCTTCGGGTCGTAGAACTTGGGCAGTGACTCCACATAATTGAGACGCAGCGAGTGCAGCGTCGGACTGAACAATCCCATAGCGATGTTGAGCACCTGGAACAGGAGGTTGATGAGCAGGCCGACAACGATGAAGACGCCGCCCGCCTCGAAATTCTGGTGCATGAACTTGTTGCCGATTTCGGCCAGCGCCGCGGAGGCAAGGCCCAGGGCCATGAGACGGGCGTAGGACAGCACGTTGGTCGCCAGGGAGGTCAATTCAATGGTGGGCACGAGCGCGCCCATCCCCAGCCCGTAGAACATGGTCGCCACGCCCGCGGCAATCATCACGAGTCCCCCAATCATGGAACCCTGCGCCGGAATGTAGGCCATCTGGCCGAGCACCGCGATGATCATGCCCCATAGCACGACGAACATGCCCACCTTCTCATAGGCGTGGCCGGTGTGGCCGTGGCGTGCCGCCTCACGCACGCCAAGGATAAGACTGCCCGACACATGCACAATGCCCACGAGCAGCGATATCTTCAACAGCACGTTGATGTTACTTGGCAGCATCCGGGGACCCCAGATCGGCGGTATGTACTTGATGAGCAGGTCGCCCATGTACTCGCCGAAAATGACCCCGAACACCATGGCTGACACGCCCATGTAGGCCAGAATCATGCCGAGATCCCGCACCGGCTCGATGTCGCGGAAGCGCCGCCGCAGCCACAGCGCAATTCCGAGGAACAGCGCGCCGTAGAACACGTCGCCGATGATGAACCCGTAAAACAGGATGAACGAGGTGCCCACCCAGATGCTCGGGTCAATGCCGCCGTAGGTCGGCGGCTGATAAAGCTGAAGAAGCAGTTCAAAGGGCTTGAAGAACTTCGGGTTGCGCAGCTTGGTCGGCACCAGCTCCTCGGGCACGTTCTCCATGGGCAATTCGGCCAGCGTGGCACCCTCGCCAAAACGCTTTTCCAAGGAAACGCGGAACGCTTCGAGTTGCTCTGCCGGCACCCAGCCGTGGATGACGGTCACCAGTTCGCTACCCGCCATCCGCTCGGAAACCAGGTACCGTTCAAGCATGTCGCCCACGATGCCTTTGAGTGCCGTGAGCTTGGCGCCTTCGGCGCGCGAGGCATCGGTCAGCTTCTCCTGGGCCGCGGCCAGCTGTTTCTGCTGGGCAACCAGCATGTCGCCCAGTTTGGCCAGGGCAGCGTCAAAGGCCATGCCCTTGACCGGCGCTTCGGGCGCGTCCACCGGCGTCACGCCGGACTCGCGCAGCACGGTCTCCACGGCGGCATCCATGTCCTCCGGATAGAGGACCAAGCCCGCGGTGACCTTGCGCTGGACCCGCTGGTGCAGGAACTGCACCTGCGGCCCAAGCTTCTCCTGAAGCAGGTCCGCAAGAGCCGCGGCGTCATTCTTGTCCGCCGACGGAATCACCACAAACCGGGCGCCCACGCCCAGGCGGAAATCGCGTTTGTTCAGTTGCGGCGCAAGCGCGGTGAGCATTTCGACATATTGTTTGATGACCGCAACGTTGTCCGCATGGTTGATGCGGCCCCGGGCAAGCGGGCGAATCAGCCGGTTCCACTCGCGGACCTGCCGCTCCCAGACATCGCGCTCCTGTTTCACCAGTTCCGCGGCCGCCCGGTCAACATCCGGCTTGGAGGGTTTCACGGTCAGCAGCGGGGCAAGCTCCAGGAGATTCTGGTTGAGCTTCTCCAGTTGCGTCCGGTCGCTCTGCTCCTCCTGGGTGGACTGGAGCGGGTTCAGGAAGCCCGGCTCCTCCTCGACCACCAGGGGAACATCCTCCAGATGAACCATTCCCTGGTCCTGCACAAAAGCCACCACGTCCCGGGTGGTCCCGCGCATGCAGAGAATCTCTATCCGGCTCATGGGTGTGATCATTGGCCGGCTCCCCCGCCGCCCGGCAACACCAGTGCGGCGATGCGTTCCGACGCCTGGTCGAGCCGCAACATGGCCCGGCCGCATTCGGCGCGCGCTTTGGCCTCCGCCTCCTCCACCACGGCTGCGCGCACTTTGTCGCGCTCAGCGGCTGCCCGCGCGCGGCTCTCCGTCAGTTCGGCCTCCAGCGCATCGGAGGCGGCCTCGGCAACGGCACGCGCCTCGGCGCGTGCCGCAGCAATCATGGCCTCCGCCTCCGCACGCGCCGTCTCAAGCTGCGCCATGAGCTGTTTCTCATGGTGCGCGACTTGGGCAAGCGCCGTCGAGTGGCCGGACTGCGCCGGTTCCGTCTCGTGACCCGATTTCTTGGCAGTGTCCGCGGTGTCGGTGCTCATGTCTTCCGCAAAACCCGTTTACGCTGGCCTGCATCCCGTTTCAGCCCGGATGCCAAACCATCTTTTGTTATTATTCGCGATTTCCAGCCCGGGTACGCCTTCCGCACGAAACCAGTTTTAGGGCTTGATTCCACGCTTTGACGAAACTACCGGGCCAATTTCGCCGCTGCAGCGGCACCACGCGATACGGACCCAAGGCCCTCACCGCGAGACTGGTCAGGATTATACGCCTGATGCGGGGGGCAAAAACAACTTTTTCGCACTGTACCTTCCTACCGGTAGGTAAACACGGGGATTTGGGCCAAAAATGGGGGATTTTCACGGATGATCAGACGCTCACGCCCGCGGATGGATTTCATGCCCGGCGCGCTGGTCAAGGGGGCCGATTCATCATCTGCGTCCGGCAGCCGCGACAAAACGATGGATTCCGCGGCAGCGCCCCTCACCGGACAAGTGCGGTTGAACGCCCAAATCGTCCCCCCTGTAACCGCAGCCTGGGGTTCCATAGCCAGACTAGCACATCAAATGATGGGGTATTGACGCTCCAGACATTTGCCTGTAATCTATGTGCAGGACCGAACGACGGGGGTATCCGTCATGCCAGAAAGAGAGCGTCATGACCCACGCACAGTTCTTGAAGTCCTGCTTTCTGTGTTTCGCCTGCGTTCTGATGCTGACTTTCGCCACCGGTTGTCCGCCGACGCAGCCGTGCAGCAGCGGCCAGTCCGTTCTGGACATTGACGACAGCGCCGTGAACGCGGAACTCAAGAATGCGGTCTACGCGTCGGGCAATGTCATCGGCGTGGATGACCCTGATTACCCCTCACGCGACATTGCCATCATCCCCTTCCAGACGACTGATTT